>CAZYEJ010000033.1:0-22439 GCA_964646435.1 uncultured Thermodesulfobacteriaceae bacterium | reverse complement strand
ATAGCTGGCATCCGTCTATGTTGAAAAAGTGTAAACTACAAAATGAAGGATGCCATAATGCCCAACAAAAGGGCAGCCCCGATGAAAAGAAAGGAACTGATGTATAGCAGCCTGACCGCACTATCTATGTCTTGAATTACCGGTTCACGACCATCGGCGTGTATGATCGGCCGATCGACCAATTTTCCATGGTACCGGGATGGGCCTGAAAGTCGTAATCCAAGTGTTGCTGCAAAAGCTGCTTCGGGTAGACCGGAATTCGGGCTTGGAAGTTTTTGACCGTCGGAGAGCGCAACTTTCCAAACGTACCATGGCTTGCTCCCTCCGATCAGAGGAGATGCCAGGGAGATCACAGCCACTGAAAGCCGCGCAGGTATATAATTAGCTATGTCATCCAGCCTTGCTCCCCAGGTCCCGAATTCCAAGTATCGTCTGGTCTTATAGCCAATCATGGAATCCAGGGTGTTTATTGCTTTATAGGATATACAGAGGGCAGGTCCTCCCAGTGCTCCGAAGAAAAATGGAGAAAGTACGCCATCAACCAGATTTTCAGCAATGGTTTCGATAGTGGCCCTGGTTACTCCGACTGTGTTCAGGGAGTCCGTATCTCTTCCTACAAGCCTGGATACCCTCTGCCGTCCTGCCTCAATACCATTTTTAACCAGTGCTTTCTTGACCGACATGGCTTCATCACCGAGGCATTTTAAGGATAGTCCATAGTATAGTAGTATAGTGGATATGAACCACTGGAGCAGCCCGGAGATATGACCTGAAATTTTAACGCCAAGATCTACTATTATAAAAACACTCAAAGTAAAAAGAATGGCAAGGACAGCGCCCTGTGTCTTTTCTCCAAGCGGCAAATTCCGCGCCAGGGATTCTCCGGATGTGATGGCATGGCCGATAAGACGTACCGGATGGAATAATCTTTCCGGGTCTCCTATGATCAGGTCCAGAGCAAAAGCCATGGCAAGAATTCCGATGGCTCCGGGTTCTAGAATAAATGGCCAAGAGTGCGATAGAGGCATTACAGGCCCATAAGGGAGAGTAAGCCGGGAATGTCGGCATTATTTGAGATCCAGCTAGCCAGACGATCCAACTGCTCTTTGCGAAAGGCCCTGTAGGAAACGATTTCTTCCGTCGGCTCAAGACCCTGTTTCGTACGCAAAAAGTCCAGAAAATACCTCCTGAAGGAATCATTTTCGAACAGGCCGTGGAGGTATATGCCGACGGCCGTCATATTTTCACTCGCCGCCCCGATATCTGCACCGAGTCCGGGGCCTAAAGGTATAAAAGACCCTTCGGCCCGGGTCACCCCCATGTGGATTTCATAGCCCTTGACTGTTAAAGGGTTTGGGGAAAGCGACGGCAGATCAAGCGTAATTTCCGTCCGGGACAGCTTTTTTTTACCGCACATGTCAGTGACTACAGGAAGCAGTCCCAGGCCGGATGATGACCCTTGTTGTCCTTCCACCCCGTCCGGGTCTCTTATTCCCCTGCCCAGCATCTGGTATCCACCGCAGATTCCCATAATTACCGTTCCATCCTTTGCCCTATCATGAATTGTTACGTCCCAGCCGGTATCCTTTAAAAAATTCAGGTCAGAGCGGGTATTTTTTGTGCCCGGGATTATTAGACAATCGCATCTGTCTAATCCCTCAGGCCGTCGGACAAAAGACAGAACAACATCTTTCTCAAAGGCCAGGGGAGCAAAGTCCGTAAAGTTACTGATCCTTGGCAGATGCACTATGGCAATTTTTAAAGGACCGTCGTGGTTTTTTTTGGGGACCGCGTTTACAAATACACCGTCCTCCTGGTCTGCCGCTATGTCATTGAACCAGGGGAGCACGCCGAAGACAGGAAGGGGAACAATCTGTTGAAACTGGGCGATCCCCGGACTTAGGAGTGATATGTCTCCGCGAAATTTGTTGATTATGAAGCCTGAAATCCTGGCCCTATGTCTCTCAGGTATAAGGTCATAGGTGCCTTTGAACCAGGCGAAAACACCTCCCCTGTCTATGTCGCCGACAATAACAACCGGTGCATCGGCGTAGGCTGCCATTTCCATATTCACGAGGTCGGTGGCCTGGAGATTGATTTCAGCCGGACTTCCCGCCCCTTCCAGAACTAACAGGTCAAAATCCTGGGATAGAGAGTCAAATGCCTGCCTGACTACCTTCAAATTTTCTTGATAGCTTGAATAATAGGATCGGGCAGCAAGATTTCCCGCCGGTTTTCCCATGAGGATTACCTGTGATTGAGAGTCGCCGGTGGGCTTGAGCAGTATGGGGTTCATTCGGACATCGGGTAATAGCCCGCAAGCCTCTGCCTGATAAACCTGAGCCCTTCCCATTTCAAGGCCGTCGAGAGTAACAAAGGAATTAAGGGCCATGTTCTGGGCCTTAAAAGGCGCAACTCTCAAGCCCTTTTGCCAAAGTACCCGGCAGAAGGCTGCAACAAGCACACTCTTTCCAACACCTGAGCCTGTTCCCTGGAACATGATGCATCCGGTTCTGTTTGCCATGATTAACTAGATTAGGACCTAGGTATAAAAACGCAATACAAAAATGTCCGCTCTTCTTTTTTATCTTTTGAGGAGTGAAAATTTCTTGTGTACGTTGACATATTGTATTGAAGGAAGATATAGTGACTTAGTTAATCCAAAACAGGAAGGGGGGATACCCTTGACGATTGTGGTAGAAGTCCAGGAAAGTCTGGAAAAGGCCCTTAAGGTGCTGAAGAAAAAGATGCAGCTTGACGGGCTTCAGAGGGAATTGAAGAATCGTCGCTTTTACGAAAAACCGAGTGTAAAAAAACGACGCAAGATGCAGGAGGCTGAACGCAGACGTCGTAAGGCCCGACGTAGACGTCACTGATAATCTGATTTAATTGTATAAAAGAGCCGGATTTGGTCCGGCTCTTTTACTTAGGATTCGTAAAAGAATAAGTCGTTGAGATTCGCGTTTATTCTCAGGCTCTTCCGCCAGTTTTTTCTTACTGGTGGTCTTCCGAGGACAAAGATGTTTGTGGCGTGCCTGCCAAGTGCATCGGCGCAATGCCCGATCCTACGAATGCCAAGCTTCAAAACCCTGTTCAACAAAGTGCTTGTCAAATCCAAAGACCTTTTCGACCTTGTAATGCCTCATAGCTAAGAAACTCACGCAATCAACAAAGCTCAGCTTCCTCCGCCCAAAACCGAGCCAGAGTTCATAGGCCAAGTTATACATTGATCCGTCAATCCACAGAATTTCCGCAAGGCTTAGCACATCCCTGTACCAAAGGTTGGCAGCCTCAAAACCCAATCGGCTCTGCAACAGGGCCAATGTCTCTACAATGATATAGTTGCTGGTCCGGAGATAGAAATCTTTTTCCAAAAAAGATTTCCATAAATCGGCGGCCTTCTCAAAATTATTATCAGAATGGTCCATCAGGGCATAGAAAGCCGAGGTATCCACAAATACCGTTTCACTTTCCATGGCGGCCCTCTTTGCTGAAAGCCTCTGCTAAATAGTCGTCATGTCGCTCGGAAACGTCAGAAGCACCTGACGAAAACCGGCCAACAGCAGCAAGGGCCCTTTTCTTTTTCTCTTCAGGAAAACGTTCTTCTCGGGCACGGAAAAGGGTGATCCCTTCACGAATCAGTTGAGAAACAGATACGTCTCTGGTCCTGGCCTCGGCCCTCAGCCATTCAATCTGGTCCTCTTCCATTTGAATCTGTGTCCACATCATAACAATAATACCTCTATGATGGTATGGTGTAGTATAATATACATCATGATATCTTCATCGCCCGGATGTTGCCAAGGAATAGTGGAACTTGTTTGTGCAGTTTCTGCTCGAAAAATATGGGTCCATCAAGGCTTACAGGTGAAATGGCATACCCACGTGGGAGTCTCTATGGCAAAGGGGGAATATTTTTTCTTGAACCAGAGTGCCACATTGACAAGACTGATTTATCTTTTCCTATTCATTCAGTTAAACGCCATATAGCCCATCCAGCAGGCAATAAAAATCAACAGATAACCAAAGTATTTTTTGTGGCGTTTTTTATCGATCTTTACGCCAAGTCTCGCGCCGATCTGGGAACCTGCAAGGACTGCTACTCCCAAGGTCAAAGCAAGCTTCAGGTCAAAATGTCCGACCAGGGCATGACCGAAAAGACCAGTGAGGGCGGTAATGCCGATCATCAGGCTTGATGAGCCCACCGCAATTTTTATGGGCACACCGCCCAGGAGAACGATGGCAGGCACCTTTATCAGTCCGCCGCCCACGCCTAGCATACCGGCTACAAAGCCAGCGAAAATCATTAACGGTATAATGGCAAGGAGATTCAACGAGTATGACTCGCTTCCAAAATTACGTTTTAGGCAGAACCAGTGCTCGTTTTTACCTGCTGATTCGATTTGCCTGTCTTTTATCGGTCGGATCATGAAACCAGGCGCCGATAAGGATAATACAGGCAAAGGCAAGTTTTGAAAATGCAGCGGGGAAATAGGGCGAAAGATATCCGCCTAAAAACGCGCCCAGGTTTGTCGGGGGCTCCACAACAAGAGCAAGGGACCAGTCCACAAGCCCTGCCTTATGGAAGACAAACAGGGCGGAGATTGTGGCCGCGAGAATCAACACCTGGCTTGTGGCGGCACATCTGTAAAGAGGAAGGCCGAAGACAAGAAGCATGGGGACATAAACCGCCCCGCCCCCTTGGCCGAACATCATAAATACAATTGAAACCAGGAAAAAAACGCAGAATAATACTATGATCTGTTCAAATCCGAATGTCAAAACAATCTTGCCACTTTTGCGTTACCCCTTGCCTTGATCTCAGACGCCGTCTTCAAAATTTTTCATGATTTTTTTCTCTTTTCAAGCCACTCTTTTCCCTTATGGTAAGGGGATTTATCCAGGAGCGAAATGTGGGGGCCAGGGAGAAAAAGAGCAGGATCACCGCCAGGCCCAGGGCCTTTTTTAGCCGTCCGCCCGCCTCTTCCATATTCTTTACCTCAGCAATTAACTCGTTCTGGTTTTTTGAAAGGAGGGGATTTTCATGAAGGGCGATCTGAATCGCCTGATCCAGAGTAAGGGAATCTCCGGCAAAGGAAGAGCAAGTGCCCAAAACAGCGGAAAAAATCAAAATTGCAGCCACGATTGTTGGCACTACCTTCCTCCGATAAACCTTAAATAGTGTTTGACCGAAAATCTCTGTGTTGAGCAGAGACATGATCTTCTTTCGCAGGAACGCTGCCATATATCTCATCTGCCGTCACATCCAGGCAATCCCTCAATGTCTTGATTACCTGATCATCTTCGTGCCACTCCTCCACCAGTCCCATGATTTGCCTTACCATGAGCGGAGCATCATCTTCAGTAAGCATGTAATCCATTCGGAGCCCTCTGCGCTCAGACTCAACAAAACCCGCATCTTCCAGCACTCGCAGATGGCGTGATACCGTGGGCTGGGCAAGACCCAAAACGCTGGTCAGCTCATACACACAAGAGGTACGATGTTGGAGAAGCTTAAGGATTTTTAACCTGGTCGGGTCGGCAACTGCCTTGAGACACCTGGATGTTTTTTTCATCGATTTATTCATAATAAACTATATGGCTATATATCTATATATTGTCAATTATGGATGGCACAGAACTAATCAACGACCTGTACGGTTACTAAATTATCAATAAAAAATATAAAAGGCGGGCAGATTGCACAAAAATGCGTATTCTCAACGATCCAAAGCCCCCGGAGCGATCTTTCCGGGGGCAAGGTGCTTATCCCGGATTTAGAAGAGACCTCTGACCTTTCCAGTCTCCGTATCTACATCGATCCTGCGATAGGCCGGGTCAGAGCCGGTTCCCGGCATGAGGCTTATGGCGCCGGCGACCGGGACCACAAAACCCGCACCCTTGTAGGTCAGGATATCCCGCACAAGCAGGTTCCATCCCTTGGGTACGCCCTTGATGTTTGGGTCGTCTGCAAGGCTGAGGTGGGTCTTCACCATGCAGGTCCCCAGCTTGGAGATCTCAGGATCCTTTTCCATGGCCTTGACCTTGGCAAGGGCCTCCGGAGTGTAGGTAACGCCGTCACCGCCATATACCTCCCTGGTAATCAGCTCTATGCGCTCGCGAATGGGCATATCAAGATCGTATAGGAAGCGGAATTCGTTCTTTTCTTTACAGGCATCGACAACTGCATCTGCGAATTCCAGCGCACCGTCTCCACCCTTGAGCCAGTGTTCGGACACGGCCGCCCGCGCACCGGCCTGCTCGCTCATCCTGCGAACTACGGCGATCTCGTCCCTGGTATCATTATAAAAGGCATTAATACAGACCACAGGGCTGATGCCTGCTTTTTCTACGGTCTTAATATGATGGATCAGATTTGCGCATCCCTTCTCCACCCACTCTACATTCTCACCATTGTACTCCTCTGGCATCGGACGCCCTGGCCGGGGTATGGGCGCTCCGCCGTGACACTTGAGTGCCCTGATAGTGGCCACTATCACCGCGCAGTTGGGCTTGAGTCCGCTGAAGCGACATTTCAGATTCCAGAATTTCTCAAAGCCGATATCAGCGCCAAAACCGCTCTCAGTTACCAGGTAATCAGTAAGCTTTAATCCTATCCTGTCGGCAATAACCGAAGACTGGCCTATGGCAATATTTGCAAATGGTCCTGCATGGACCAGGCAGGGTTGACCTTCAACAGTCTGCATAAGGTTGGGGTTGATGGCCTCTACCATCCAGGCGGTCATAGCGCCGGCCACTTCGATATCTTCCGTTGTAACGGGCTTCCCTGTGCGGTCATAGGCAAGCACTATACGGCCCATACGTTCTCTTAGATCCTTGAGGTCATTTGCTATGGCAAGTATCGCCATGATTTCCGAGCTGACGGCTATGTTGAACCCGCTCTGCATTGTAAGGCCGTCCATCCGGCCCCCCAATCCAATTGTAATGTTTCTCAGGGCCTGGGCGCAGAAATCCATTATCCACCTGAATTCCACGCTCTTGGGGTGGATATTAAGACGCTTCAGTCCTCTCCGGCCTAACTGTTCGTCTGTATAGTTGGACTCGTGCTGCATGCGGGCGGTCAAGGCGGTCATACCCAGATTATGGGCATTCATGATGGCATTGATATCACCTGTGAGCCCGAGAGAAAATCTCGAAAGAGGAATGACCAGCGAAAGACCCCCTCCTGCCGCACTGCCCTTGATATTGAAGGTGGGTCCTCCGGATGGCTGCCGTATGGCGCCCATTACGTTTATGCCCCTCTTCCCGAGCCCTTCCATAAGACCTACTGCACAGGTGCTTTTACCCTCACCCAGGGGCGTGGGTGTAACAGCAGTCACGTCGATGTATTTCCCCTCCGGCTTGTCCTTGAGACGTTCTAATACCTTGGCATAATCGATCTTTGCCACATGGTGGCCATAAGGAAGAAGCTCTTCCTTTTCAAGGGCCAATTCCTCACCAAGCTGATATACGGTTTTCATGTTTTCTTCAGCAGCTTCGGAAATCTGCCAGTCTTTCATTTTAGTTGGATCTAGTTTCATTAGAAGAGTCTCCTTTGTAAAAATTTCTGGACGTAGACCCAGACATGATATAAATGGGAGTTTCCATTTATTAAAAAAGTCCCTGTTGAAGGAGAATGTCCGGATTTGTTAATCCCAGACTCAATTAACTACCCTATATGGATTTTTTTTTCAATAAGGGCCTGGTAAAAATCGTGGAGGATAAAAATTGTTACTGGAAATAGACCCGCAAAGGCCTCGTCCTCGACAGATAAACAGGGTGGCAGAGATCTTGAGAAAAGGAGAAATAATCGTATATCCCACAGATACCTGTTATGGCATAGGAGCTGACATCTTTAACAAGAAGGCAATTGAACGGATTTATCAGATCAAGGGACTCCATAAAAGCTCACCCTTCAGTTTTGTATGCGCAGATCTCAGAGATATAAGCAAATATGCCTTTGTGACAGACTATGCTTATCGAATATTGAGACGTTTTTTGCCCGGCCCTTACACCTTTATTCTGCAGGGATCTCGGGAAGTCCCCAAAATGATGCTTACAAAACGCCGCACTGTTGGAATTCGTATTCCAGCTCACCCGATCTGTGAGGCAATAGCTGATGCATTGGGAAATCCGCTCATAAGTACCTCGGCCGTCATAGGTGACGGACCTGTATGGTCAGATCCTAAAGAAATTAATGAAGTCTTGGGAAAGAGATTGGCTATAGTCGTAGACAGCGGAATTATTCCTGCAATGCCATCAAGCGTGATATCATTGCTGAATGACGAGCCCCTAGTGCTAAGAAAGGGTAAGGGTGACTGCTCGGCTTTTACAGATGCTGAATCTTGAATATTGAGTATTGAATTATGGAAGAGAATTAGATTTCAAGTCCTTGCCTGTCTTGAAGACTATGCGATAACTTGAAGGACATACTGTGAGCAAACCCGTCTTGGGGTTCACAAATTCACGCCCCTTTTGCCCATGTAGTGAAAAATTTCCTATTCCCCTGATCTCTATCCTTTTTTTCTTTTTGAGCGCTGAAATCATCGCGTCGAAGACCACGTCTACTACGGTTTCGAGGTCTTTTTTCATGTGTTGCGAAAAAACCTGCTGCACCCGGACAACAAGATCACCCTTCAATACAGACTGTGGTTGTCGCTCAGATCCCATAGGAAACCGGATTGTCTGTGGAAGATCCCAGTAACTGCCGAAGAGCATTGCTCAAAGTCTTTGTTCCCCCTTCCTGTAGAAGCTCTCTCATAATTGAAAGGCGATCTTTCTTGGGATAGACGAGTTCAGGCCTACCTTCTATTCCTGCCAGACTTGCGGCCTTATCCACGGCCACACTGAAATTGCCCAATTGGTCTACCAGTTTTGCATCCAGTGCCTGATGACCTGTCATAATACGTCCGTCAGCAATGGCTGAAACCTGCTCTTCAGGGAGCTTTCGACTCTCGGCCACTGCCGTTACGAATTGCTTCTGTATGTCTTGCATTACTCCCCGGAGCAAAGCCCGTTCATCTTCTGTCATTTCTCTGGTGATGGAGCCCAAATCCTTGAAAGCCCCACTTTTTACCACGGTTGTCTTGATCCCGAGTTTTTCCAGCAGACCTTCTATGTTGGGCACCTTCATAATAACCCCGATACTTGCCGTCACTGTGCCGGGGTTGGCCACAATATGCCTGGCACCTAAAGACGCATAGTATCCACCTGATGCTGCTACTGTGGCAAGAGATGCCACTACGGGCTTTTCCTGGTTCAGCCTGAGGATTTCTTCATATAGTTCCTGAGACGCCCCAACTGCACCACCTGGGCTGTTTATGCGGATTACCACGGCCTTAATTTTCTGATCATATCGAAAATCCCGCAGGGCCTTTATGGTAGCCTCGGGCTCAGTGATGAGACCTTTGATATCCACCACTCCGACTTTATCTCCGTGGTAGATTGAAGGACCGGTAATCGTGCCCTTTGTTGTCCATAATATTAACAGAAAAAAGGCCACTGTGATAAACACGGTGAACACTCCGATGGTGGCCAAAGCTACCAATAACGGATGGGCATATCGGCGTTCTTTGCGTGTCCCCAACTCTTGCATGATCCAGGCTTATTCCTCCTGGCCTTTGTTTTCCTTAGAGCGAGCACGATTGTGTTGTACTAATTCTTCCTGCAGCAAGCTGCCCAAAGTAGTACCGGCAGACTTGTTGATACCGCTGTACTCATCAAAATGTGAACGTTCCTCATCTTCATTTATCCGCTTAACAGAGAGCCCTATACGCCTCTCCAGAGGGGCTACATGGATAACCTTGGCACTGATTTTATCTCCTACCTGAAACATTCCAACTGGTGTCTTGATCTTGCCGGGTCCCAACTCGGAAATGTGAATCAGGCCCTCCACTCCATCTTCAAGCTCAACAAATACTCCAAAATCCGTTACATTCGTCACCTTGCCGGCAACTTGGCTATTAACAGGATATCTCTCAGGAGCCGATTCCCACGGATCAGGATGAAGCTGTTTAACGCCCAGGGAAAAACGTTCCTTTTCCTTGTCGATATTGAGCACTACGGCCTGGATAGTCTCCCCTTTTTTATAAATTTCATTGGGATGTTTGATCCTTTTGCTCCAGGAGAGGTCTGAGATATGAACAAGTCCATCTATACCCTCCTCAATACCTATGAACAGACCGAACTCAGTGATATTCTTTACTGCTCCCTCAATCACCGTACCAATTGGATAGCGATCCTGGACCAAATCCCACGGATTGGGTTCTATCTGCTTCAGCCCCAGAGATATCCTCTGAGCCTTGGAGTCAACCTTGAGTACAATTGCCTCGACAATATCTCCCACACTAACCATTTGTGAGGGATGACGTACACGCTTTGTCCACGACATTTCAGATACATGGATTAGGCCCTCTACGCCTTCCTCGAGCTCTATAAATACACCGTAATCAGTAAGGCTTACTACCTTGCCGGTCACTTTTTCTCCCACAGGGTACTTCTCTTCCACTCGCAGCCAAGGATCCTCCGTAAGCTGCTTCATGCCCAAGGAAACCTTTTCACTTTCACGATCAAATGTGAGAACCTTCACTTTAATTGTGTCACCCACATTAAAGAGCTTTGAAGGATGTTCTACGCGTCCCCATGACATATCGGTGATATGGAGAAGCCCATCGATCCCTTCAAGATCCACAAATACGCCATAATCCGTGATATTTTTGACATCTCCTTCTATGACCTGCCCTTCCTCAAGAGAAGCCAAGGTCTTAACCCTTTTTTCTGCCATCTCTTTCTCCAGAAGGAACCTGCGGGAAACCACGACATTCTCTCTGCGGCGATTACACTTCAGAATAGCACATTCTATAGTCTGATTTGCAAGGGCCTCTGGATCACGAATAGGTCTGAGGTCGATTTGGGAAAAGGGTAAAAAAGCTGTTACTCCACCCTTGCGGTCGCCAATTCGCACAGACAAACCACCTTTTACCCTGGATGACACGGTAGCCTTTACAGGGGTCTCTGCTTCAAATGCCTTTGTTATTTCTTCCCATACCTGACGACGAAGTGCCTTAGAATGGGAAAGCCTTAACATTCCCTCGTCAGGGTCCCAACGTTCAAGCAGCACCTCTACAGTATCTCCTACGGAGACGGTTACATCTCCATCTTCGTCACGAAATTCCCGAATCGGAATCAGGCCTTCCGACTTATATCCGACGTCGATCATAACGGATTCTTTGCCGACGCGTACGACAGTACCTTCAAGGACTTCTCCTTCCTGAAAGGTGCGAAGACTTTGCTCAAAAAGGTCTTCAAATTGGTCCATATCACCGGCTTCCTCCAGCGACATATTTTCTTCTAAAACCTCGGGAACCTCTTGAGATGTTGCAACCTCCTGATCAGAGACGGCAGTTAGAATTTGTTCCTGAATTACCTCACTCTCCACTTTTTCCATTACCAAATAACCCTCCTAAAAATACGAATGATGTTCTTATACCAGGACAGTCTACAAAGTTCAATGGGTATAAAAGCCAACATAGAGGTTTACGGAAGACTCGAACTTACCGTCTATTAATGTCTAATTTGCCTCACTTGTGGAATCATTCATTTAGAATTATAATATATATTTATAGTTTGAAATTGGAAATTTGGGTAAATGGAACGAAAAGGTTCAAAATACCGTGGGCTATCAAATGATACGTTCATCATCAGTACAAAAGCATGAAGGCCAAATTTCCAATTTCTAATTTCAACGTTCCGTGAACGGTTACAAAATGACTTTCAATTCAGACGACAAACAACATAAGCTTCCCCTGGGCATATGCCTTGTAAGCGGAGGTCTCGATAGCTGTGTTGCTGCCGCTATTGCTATACGCAATTGTCGTCCAGCCTTTCTTCATGTAAACTACGGCCAGCTTACCGAAGAGCGAGAGCTCCTGGCCTTTGATGCAATAGCTGATTACTATGGAATTAAGGACCGCTTAAAAGTCGATATGTCCTATCTTAAGTCCATAGGTGGTTCCGCTCTTACAGACCCAACAATACCAGTACCGGAAGAGTGCCTTGGAGAATCAGGAGTCCCTGTAACATATGTCCCTTTCAGAAACACCCATATGCTGGCCATGGCAGTATCCTGGGCAGAAGTGCTCGGAGCCGAATACATATATATAGGGGCCACAGAAGTGGATAACTCCGGCTACCCGGATTGCAGGAAATCCTACTTCGATGCCTACAAATTGCTCATAAAAGAGGGGACCCGACCTGAAACGAAGATTGAAATTATTACTCCATTAATCGATTATAATAAGGGGATGGTAGTAAAAGAGGGTCTGGCTCTGAAGGCCCCTCTGCATCTCACTTGGTCATGTTATCAAAATCAAGATGTAGCATGTGGGAAATGTGATTCCTGCCTTCTGCGACTCAAGGGCTTTGCCGCAGCAGGAGTGCCGGATCCTATACAATATGCTGATGTAACCGTCCCAACAAACTCAACAAATCCAATGAACCAAACAAACTCGACAAACCCCCACGAAGTCTTTTCCTGTAAACTTTGCGGCCACTGTTGCCATGGAGAGAGCACTGTCTCCCTGTCTCAGGCGGAACAGAAGGCCATAGCTTCTTTTCTGGATCTTGATCCGGCCGAATTCCTCCGGGAGTTTTGCGTGAAGAAAGGTAACAGGATAGAAATGAAAATTGTTGATGGCCATTGTATCTTTTATGGCGATGATGGGTTGTGTATGGTCCACGAGGTCAAGCCTTTTCAATGCAGGAGATGGCCTCTTCACCCGAGCATACTCGGAGATCAGAAGGCATGGGATGCCATAAAGGCCGACTGCCCGGGATTTGATGAAGACGCATGCTACGAGGATGTCTGTGAGCTTGTCAGGAGAGTAAATAATGGATATTGAAAGGCTCAAACAACGGGTTTTCGTATGCTGTCCCTTTGATTTACTGGTAAATAAGTACCTTCCCAGCCTACTGAAAGAACACATTAACCCCGAAATAGGACTAAACGGTGAAATCCTGGACCAATTTCAACGGCCCAAGTTTAAAAAAATAGCAAAAATTCTCAAAAAAGAGGGGCTAATTTGTACTATTCATGCGCCCTATTCAGACCTTTCTCTGGGGGCGATAGACCGAAAAGTCCGCAGTATCTCTGTAGAAAGGATAAAAAAAGCATTGGATCTTGCATCCTTGTTTGAAGCAAGGTCTGTAGTATGCCATACCGGCTTCGACCACAGACACTACTTTAATTTAGAAGATCGTTGGATAAATAATGCTATAGAATCTATGACTATTCTTTTAGAGTATGCATCTCCATTGAATATTCCCCTGATGCTCGAAAATGTGTATGAATTAGATACAGAAATACATAAGGAAATTTTCCGCGGAATCAAATCACCGCTTCTCGGATTCTGCCTGGACTTCGGTCATCAGAATGTATTTTCAAAAACCAGTTTAGACAGATGGCTGAAAGACCTGGGAGACCGACTGGGTCAGCTCCATCTCCACGATAACATGGGAGTGCATGATGATCACCTCGCTATCGGAGAAGGAGTTCTTGACTTTGACAGCCTTTTTTCGTGGCTTTACGCTCATGGGAAGACCCCCATCCTGACCCTTGAACCCCATAGAGAAGAGGCTGTAATACCTTCTTTGGAGGGACTTGCCGGATTGCTTAACAGTTATCCGATAATACCGGATTGTGCGTGACAAATTCTCGATCAACTCTCACCGAATTACTCTGCAAAAAATCCTGAAACAGGATTCCGCTAAAGATGCTATGGAACCGATCTGAGCCGTTTTCCTATATTCGCCCTGTGAAGTTTCTTTTTTCATGCTGCCCCTCCGATAAACCTTGCGGTAATCCCTATGCCGAGTTATATATTCTCCACTTTTTTGACCAACGAATATCTCAAAAAGAGAGGGTTTTGAAAATGTCTAAAGTATGTGAAATATGTGGTAAACGCCCAACCACTGGTTGCAACGTAAGTCACGCAAACAATCATACCCGCAGACGCTGGCTGCCGAATTTGCAAAGGGTCAGGGCGGTTGTAAACGGACACACAAAGCACATTCGTGTCTGCACCCGCTGTATTCGTTCCGGCAGAGTAATCAAGCCTTCATAATTCATACAAAAAGGACAATTTCTTAAATTGAGGTAACTACTTACGTAGTTAGACTGAAGGCTGAAGGGGTCAGAAGAGCACGATTGCCGTACTTTGGCGAAAATATCTGATTCTTGCACCAAAACAAACACGGCTTTTAAATGCGTTTTTTCCTAACAGTCTTCTGTCTTCAGCCTATCTACCTGAATAGTTACAAAGTGAGATAGATTACCCAGGTGAAATGCGCTCTACCAGCTTTACACCCTCAAGCCTCCTTATGTCGGAGAGGATTTTTCTCAGTTGCGTCCGGTCTTTCACATCCACAACAAAGTCGAGAATGGCAGCATAATCCAGAGTCGTGGTGACCTTTGCCTCCAGAATATTTGCTCCTCCGGCACTTATTTCATTACTGACTGCCGCCAACATGCCTTTTTGGTTGGCTGTGCTGACTCGGACCTTGGCAGGGTAAGTAGCTTTATCAACATCGGCCCATGTAACCTCTATACGCCTGTCCGGATCTAAGTTACGGATATTAGAACAATTTTCTCTGTGAATCGTAACTCCTCTTCCCCTTGTTATATAGCCTACAACTTCGTCTCCCGGAATCGGTGTGCAGCATTTGCCCAGATGGATCAAGATATCATCAAAACCATGAATTAAGATGCCCTGCTGATCTGCCTTTTCGGTAATTTTTTTTATCCTTGATTCCTTCTCTTCCGGTTCCTGTTCTTCCGGTTCACCTGCCCGCAGCTTTCTAATTATCTGGGAAGGGGCAATTTTGCCATATCCGGCTGCGATCAGCATATCCTCAGAGGTCTTGAAAGACAGTGCCTCGGCAACTTCAGCACCTTTGGTTTTAATAAAATTGTTAAAATCCAACCGGTGCCTCTTGAATTCCCTTGCGCAAAGATCCTTACCCAAGGCAAGGCTCTTTTCCCTCTCTTCAGTCTTAATCCATTGACGAATCCTGGCCAGTGCCCGGCTGGTCTTGGCAAGCCTAAGCCAATCCCTATTTGGAAAGTGCTTGTTGGATGTGATTATCTCAACTGTTTCACCATTATGGAATTGATATTTCAAAGGCACAATTCGGCCGTTTACCTTGGCCCCTGCACAATGGTTACCTACCTCGGTATGGATCGCATAAGCAAAATCTATTGGGGTGGCCCCCCGAGGGAACTCTTTGACCTCTCCTTTTGGAGTAAACACATATACTTCGTTGGGGAAGAGATCCATCTTCACGGACTCAATAAATTCCCTTGGATCATCCAGCTCCTTTTGCCATTCCGTGAGTTCAAAAAGCCAGTCAAACTGGTGTTTATTTTCCTTGCTGAGTATCTTGCCCTCTTTGTATAGCCAGTGGGCGGCAATGCCTTCAATTGCTACCCTGTCCATCTCTTTAGTGCGGATCTGGATCTCCATTCTCTCTCCGTGGGGACCTATAACAGTTGTGTGGAGGGACTGATACATGTTGGTTTTTGGAAGACTGATGTAGTCCTTAAAACGTCCGGGAATCGGCTTCCAGAGCGAGTGAACAATTCCCAGTGCCTCATAGCAGTCCTTAGCGCTTTTCATAATGATCCTGAAGGCGATCAAGTCGTAGATTTCTTCAAGGGGTATTTTTCTTGTACGCATCTTCCGGAAAATACTGTATATGTGTTTGGGTCTTCCAAGGATTTTGCATGAAAGACTGAAATCAGCCATTTTTTTTGCTATGAGGTCCTTTACTTCATCCACATAGGCCTTTCTCTTACCCAGGCGGGCCTCTACCTCCTTGTGAAGCCTTTGGTATTCTTCAGGGTAGATATATAGAAAAGCCAGATCCTCAAGTTCGCTTTTGATCCAGCCAATCCCAAGGCGACCTGCCAGAGGGGCATAGATATCCAGGGTCTCTCTGGCGATCTTGATCCTTTTATACTCCTTTTGATACTCCAGGGTACGCATGTTATGGAGCCTATCAGCAAGCTTTACCAGCAAGACCCGGATATCCTTTGACATAGCGAGAACCATCTTGCGGGTGTTTTCTGCCTGCTTTTGGATCCGGCTCTCGAACCGGATTTTGCTGAGCTTTGTGACCCCATCCACGATCTGGGCCACGTCTTTGCCAAACATCTCCTCTATTTCTTCCAAGGAAGCGAGGGTATCCTCTACTGTGTCATGTAGGAGACCGGCAGCTATACTGGCCAGGTCCAGATGCAATTGTGCCAGAATATAGGCCGTTGCCAAGGGATGCGAGAGATAGGGTTCGCCGGAAAGCCTTGTCTGCCCCGCATGGACCTTGGCGGAGTATATGTAGGCCTTTTCCACCAAGCTGGTGTCGGTATCCGGGAGGTAGGAATGTATCCCGTCAAGTATGTCGTTGAGACGGATCACCGCAGTATTTCAATTGCCTTTTTAACAGCTTCCTTCTTTTTTACTGAGATAGTCTCGCCTGTGGCGCGAATTCTGATTTCCACCTCATCTTTTTCTTTAAGTCGTTTGCCCACAACAATTCTTAGCGGAATCCCTAACAAGTCAGCATCCTTGAACTTCACGCCGGGGCGCTCCTTACGGTCATCGAGCAGGACGTCTACACCTTGGGCCATCAATCCATTGTAGAGATCTTCAGCAGTTTCTGACATCATAGTGTCTTTGACGTTAAGCAGGGAGATTATTACCTCAAATGGAGCGATTGGTATTGGAAAGATAATACCGTTTTCATCGTAATTTTGCTCTATGGCCGCTGCTACTGTTCGTCCCACACCAATACCGTAACACCCCATGACGGCGAGCTGTTTCTTCCCATCGGCGTCCAGGAATGTAGCACCCATGGTCTCACTGTATTTGGTCCCGAGTTTAAAAATGTGCCCGACCTCTATGCCGCGTTTAAGTTTTATTTTCCCTTTACACCTGGGGCAGGGATCTCCTTCAGTAATGACCCTGATGTCGGCAAATTCCGGCATGGAAACATCTCTGCCCCAGTTTACCCCGGTAAAGTGGGCATCAGGTTCATTTGCGCCTGTCACGAAATCCTTGAGTGTGGAAACGTCTTGATCCGCTACGACCTTCAAGTCCTCGGAAAGGCCGACCGGTCCTACAAACCCGACAGGCGCTCCGGTAACACTTCGGACAGTGGTTTCGTCGGCAAAATGAAGATCCTCCACTCCCAAAAGGCGCATAAGTTTCACGTCGTTCAGCTCGTGGTCGCCCCTTATGAGGACCACAACAGGTCTATCATCAGCAATCATTATGAGGGTTTTGACCAGGCGATCGGCAGATACACCCAGGAACTCCGTCACTTCCTCTACTGAGCGTTTCCCCGGGGTACTGACCTTGGTGATTTGGTGATTTGGTGATTTGGTGATTTGGTGATTTGATGACTGAATAACTGGGGCAAGTTCAACATTGGCTGCATAATCACAGGATGTGCAACAGGCTATCCGGTCTTCTCCTGTATCTGCCATGACCATGAATTCATGGGAGGCATGTCCTCCGATGCTGCCGGTGTCTGCCTCAACAGGCCTAAAATCAAGGCCGCAGCGCTCAAATATTCGGCAATAGGCCTTGTACATAACCTGATAGGTCTTCTCAAGGGCATCATCGTCCACGTCAAAGCTGTAGGCGTCTTTCATCAGGAACTCTCTACTCCGCATGAGCCCGAAGCGAGGCCGGATTTCATCTCGAAATTTTGTCTGGATCTGGTACAGATTCAGTGGAAGGTCACGATAGGATCTGATCTCCTTTCGCACAATGTCTGTGATTACCTCTTCATGGGTAGGACCGAGGCAGCTTGCTCGGCCGTGCCTGTCCTCAAAACGCAGGAGTTCCTTTCCGTAGTGTTCCCATCTGCCGCTTTCCTGCCAGAGCTCTGACGGTTGGACCATGGGCAGGAGCACTTCCTGGGCACCGGCACGGTCCATCTCTTCCCTGATTATCTTTTCTACCTTGCGAAGGGATCTCAGGCCTAGGGGCAGATATGAATAGAGGCCGGAGGCCAGCTTTCTGATCATGCCGGCCCTTAGCAACAATTTGTGGGATATGACCTCTGCCTCTGCAGGAACCTCTTTTAAGGTAGGCAAAAACAATTTCGAATATCTCATTATTTTCTGCCTTTCTTTTCTCTATCTTCGACCTTTTGTCTTTCGATTTCCACCAACCGCTCTACCTCTGCCCAAAACGTTTCCAGGAGTTCCTGCTCAGGCACCTTTTTCAAAAGACGATCTCCTTTGAAGATAAGACCGACTCCCTTTCCGCCGGCAAGACCGATATCCGCTTCTCTGGCCTCTCCAGGGCCGTTTACTATGCATCCCATTACAGCCAGCTTTAATGGATATGGAATCCGTTGCGCCCTGCGCTCTACCTCAGAAGCCAGAGAAAAGAGGTCTATCTCACATCGACCACATGTGGGACATGAAATTATTTCCGGACCCCGCTGCCTTATTTTCAGTGCTCGAAGGATCTCGTATGCGACCCGGATTTCTTCTACAGGATCTCTGGTCAGCGAAACCCTCATAGTATCACCTATACCATCCATAAAAAGGACCGCAAGGGCGACACTGCTCTTGACTGTTCCGGGGATAAGCCCTCCTGCTTCGGTTACACCAAGATGCAGAGGAAAGTCCGTCTTCCTGGACAACTGACGGTAAGCATCCACTGTATTAAGGACGTCTGAAGATTTTATGGAGATTTTGATGGACTCGCAGCCCATATCAACCAC
Organism: uncultured Thermodesulfobacteriaceae bacterium; assembly: GCA_964646435.1. GTDB lineage: Bacteria > Desulfobacterota > Dissulfuribacteria > Dissulfuribacterales > UBA3076 > UBA3076. Next base: position 3,647 of record CAZYEJ010000033.1, on the reverse strand, counting down.
AAGGCCGATATTTTTGAGGGCGCTTTCCACTAAGGCTTCAGGTATGGGACCTCCGAACTTTTTTCTGATGTCCTTTTCAAGGGAGCCCGCATTGACCCCCACCCTCATGGATACTCCGTATTCTTTGACCTTTTCTACTACTCGTGCCAGCTTTTCCCTGCCCCCGATGTTTCCAGGATTTATCCTTATGCAGTCGGCACCAGCTTCTATCGAGACCACGGCCAGACGCCAGTCAAAGTGTATATCTGCAATAATGGGTATGGAAATTGATTTTTTAATTTCTGAAATTGCCTGAGCGGCAGCAGTATCAGGCACCGCCACCCTTATAATTTCACACCCGACCTCCTGCAAACGGTGAATCTGTGCAACCGTGGCAGGGACATCTCTTGTGTCTGTGTTGGTCATAGATTGGACTGCAATGGGGTGTTCGCCTCCAATGGCCACATCCCCAACATGAATGACACGTGTAGTTTTACGTGTCTTGACTATATTAGAAATATTTTGTTTCATAATGATATAATAAATCAGTGTTAAAGATTGGGCAATGCAGAGACATAAAGGTTGACATCAAATCCATAAATATATAGATAATAAATTGAGGGATTAGAAAATATAAATGGCAGCCTTCACGCCAAGTCAAAAGTAGTTTACACTTTGTTGCTCCTGTATTTTGGCAGTGAAATTTGAAACTTGAAATTGGGGAAAATACTAAAGATATAGATGTGTTACCTAATTTCGAATTTCAAATTTTGACCTCAGCATTCAACTTGACAATACATGCTTTTTCGAAAAAAGTGTAAACTGGTGAATGAAGAATGCCGAGTATTATATTAATAGAATTTTCTGATTGTGTAGAAAAATGGGGCAAGATCAAAAACGCATACTTGTTATCGAAGATGATCAGGAAGTCCGTACAACAACCGGTTCACCGACACCAGCATCAAGCACCTCCGCCGCACTCCCCTGATTTACAGCTATCTCCAGAAAACCGGAGCTGCCAATAAGGGCCAAGGGTTTACCTTTGGCCACGTCTGAGTAAGTGCTGAGTAAGGATAACTCCATCCCCTTGATATTGGTGTTGAACTGTTTGCTAACAGGTTCCCTGTGTTGGATAAGGTCAGCGGGTATATTGAGAACCAGGCTTCCAAAGCCGTCTACATGTATTACTTCGCCTTTGATATATTGGTCTCTGATAACCGGTTCGGGCCATGCAAGCCGAACAGGGTTCGGACAGGGAGGGCCAAAGGAGTGCGGCTTTACTCCAAGGCTCAGATGGGCAGCAACAGGGGCAAAGATATCTCTTCCGTGGAATGTGTCACTGACCGGATGCCTGAAATAGCGACTATTCTCTATGCTGAAGCAGGTTACTTTTTTAGAATATCGGAACACCATACTCAAAAGACCGTTGTCCGGTGCCAGAAACGTGTAGCGTTCTGTAACGGCAAGGAGACCTATCCTTTGAGACCCGACACCCGGGTCAACTACAGCGAGAAAGACGGTTCCAGAGGAAAATTCCCTAAAAGCCGATCCCAGGACAAAGGACCCGCCTATGACATCCTGTGGGGTAACTTGATGACTGATGTCCACAATACGCAGAGCGGGATTGATGCCAAGCACGACTGCCTTGACTATCCCCACATAAGGGTCCTTTAATCCGAAATCACTCAAAAAGGCCAGGATCATCACTGAACCTGCAAAAATCGACCGAGATGACCACAACTGGTGTCTGAATGAAAAGGCCGTTCAGACACAATTTTGAATTCTAAATTTTGAATTAAAGAAAATAATCATATTATGTTAATGGTTCCCGACCTAAATTGAGAAAACAAAATTTTAGGTTTCCGTTCAAGCACTAACTATGGAGTGGGAAAAGATTTAAAAGATATATACCTTAATTCAACATTCAACATTCAACATTTAGCATTCAACATTTAACTGGTCGGGGCGAGAGGATTCGAACCTCCGACCCCCTGAACCCCATTCAGGTGCGCTTCCAGACTGCGCCACGCCCCGACATAAAGCACTAGCTCATGAACTCAAACGTACTTTCAGCCTCGCTCGGATACCATTTTTTTGAATATACGTCAAGGATTCCTCCTCGGCGGTGTACTATGTCAGGTGATGTTATAAGGCGGGAATCCATTGGATAGTCGCAAAATGTGGTTTGCCCGGACTTATTGAGAAATTACGGAGAAAGTAGTATAATATATTAATTATTATAAATAAAAAAAGTATCTCAATTTTAATGCTGTTGTTCATATCTCAATATGAATTATCCAGAAAATGACAATGGGTCTTGACAAGTTTCGGCTAACTCAGTATGAAGAAGGGCTTTCTTTTTGAGGCGACTCACTTTTCTTTATCATAGGAAACAGGAAAAATGAGTAAGCCTCTTTTATTTTTTAAAAGAACAATTTTTTGGAAGTAACATTAAGAGGAGTATGTGGATGCCGACTATCAATCAGCTGGTCCGAAAGGGGCGCAAGAAGATCAAAAAGAAGACCAAGGCGCCTGCCTTGGACTCCTGTCCGCAGCGCCGTGGTGTATGCACCCGTGTCTATACTACTACCCCAAAGAAGCCTAACTCGGCCCTTCGAAAGGTAGCCCGTGTGCGTCTGACCAATGGCATGGAGGTTACGTCCTATATTCCAGGTATCGGTCACAACCTGCAGGAACACTCAGTCGTATTAATTCGTGGGGGGCGTGTCAAGGACCTTCCCGGTGTTCGATATCACATCGTTAGAGGGACATTAGATGCCCTTGGGGTTCAAGATAGACAAAAGGCAAGATCAAAGTACGGAACAAAGCGGCCCAAATAGCTGGTCGGCATCTTGAATTATATGGTTTTTTTGTAAAAAACGATTTTTGATCAGAATTCCCGGATGTAAAGTGTGGGATTTTCGAAGAATAAGGATTATGTATAAAGTGCGTCGTCATAATAAAAAAATTGAAATAACGCAGGAGATGGGGTATTTTCAGCGGAAATCAGATATAAAATACGGGTAAGAAAACTATGCCAAGGAGAAGAGAAGTCCCTAAGCGGATTATAGCGCCAGACCCAAAGTATAAAAATACTCTGGTGTCTAAATTTATTAACGGTTTGATGCGCAATGGCAAAAAGAGTATTTCTCGAAAAATTTTCTATGACGCCATGGATATTGTGGAAAGACATTCCAAAGAAGAACCTGTCAAGGTCTTCGAACAGGCAATGGAAAATATAAAACCTGTGTTGGAGGTGCGGTCCAGAAGGGTTGGCGGCGCAACTTATCAGGTACCGGTTGAGGTTCGAACGGATCGTAGGCAGGCGCTGGCCATAAGATGGCTCGTGAGTTTTTCTAAAAAGAGGGGAGAAAAATCCATGGCTCAGCGATTGGCCGGAGAGTTACTTGATGCTTACAATAGAAGGGGAACGGCCTTTAAAAAGAAGGAAGATACCCACCGTATGGCTGAGGCCAACAAGGCATTCGCACATTATAGATGGTAACTGCAAGTATTAAAATTTGTTGATGAGCCGCAACCGGCTCTGATGACAAAATAAAAGATATATGGGATCTAACGCAACCAGCGCCTGATAATTTAGTGGAGGATTATCATGAGCAAGCAAAAATTTGAGCGTACCAAGCCGCACGTCAATGTAGGTACAATTG
>CAZYEJ010000032.1:0-23655 GCA_964646435.1 uncultured Thermodesulfobacteriaceae bacterium | reverse complement strand
TTGGTTGCTACCTATATATATCTTAACAGGAGGTTTCTTTTTTGGTAGTCTATTTCTTTTAGATAGATGTGATAGACTTTTGAGGTATATCCTCTGTTTGATTCAATATATAACGTTCGTGCAGAACGTGCTTGACGGGTTAGCTGGGATGTGATAGTGGATGAGTTATGCCGAGGTTAGCAAGATTAGACGCCCCCGGAGTTTTGCATCATATGATGTCGAGGCATGCCACCATGGCAATAATTCGCTAAATCAACGTCAATTAAACTATTAAACTAACTCCCCAAATCCTCACAGTTTTTGAGCCGTAACTGTGATCACTAGCGGCCTCCGTCCCTTGCCCATCCGTATGCTCTTGTCCCTTGTTTTCTGAGGCCGTCCTATTCGATGCCATAATCGCTGCATATGGATTCTAATTGACAACAAGGAGAAAGAATGATTGTATGTAACTATATTATGTAGTCACAAAGGAGATGTCATGATCCAGACCAATGTCAGGGAAGCAAAGGCCAAATTGTCCTCTTACCTTTCGCAGGTCGAACAAGGAGAAGAGGTTATGATCGTGCGAAGGGGTAAACCAGTGGCCATACTGAAAGCAGTTGAGCAAACAGCCCACTTACCCAGCATGAAGGCCTTCCGTGAGAAGATACGCGTAAAAGGGCTTTCAGCTTCTGAGACTATTATCAGAATGCGGGAGGAGTCCAGATATTGACAGACATCCATTACATCGACACATCCTACTTGGCACCGTATTACCTGCCCGAAGCAAATAGCGACGTTGTGGAAAGTAAGTTGCTCAGGCTTCCCGTAGGATCTTTGGTAATCAGCCCCCTTGTTCGATCAGAATTCGCTTCGCTTCTATGCAGAAAATTCAGGACCAAGGAAATGGAAGCAGCAGATGCCCGACGAACAATGGCAGCCCTGGACAAACACTTGGGTGCAGGGGTTCTGCGTATGGTATCAGTAGGCTCCGGCGATTTTGAACGGGCAACGGAATGGATTATGGCCATGAAGCACCCCTTGAGGGCCCCTGATGCCCTGCACCTTGCTATTGCAACCCGAGAGAATGCCGTTTTTTGGACCTTGGACAAAGCCCTTGCCCGTGCCGCTAAGTGGGTTGGTCTTAAGACACGCAAGTGAAGTGAAGAGCCCCTTTAAGGGTCTCACAATTTTTTCAAGGGGCTGATGACCTTACCTTCTAAACTTCTTAAAACATGCAGGTATATCATTGTGGTCGTAACATCTTTGTGCCCCAGGAATTCCTGAACTGTCCGGATATCATAGCCATCCTGGAGAAGATGTGTGGCAAAGCTGTGTCTCAGTGTATGGATGGTGGCTTTTTTTGGAATACCTGATTTTTTTAATGCCTTACTCATGGCATTCTGCAATGCACGCGAAGTTATATGGTGCCTTCTTATAATCTTTGTCCGTGGGTCAAGGCTTATATTTTTTTGATGGAAACACATATTGCCATGCCCACTCTTTTGAAGCATTTGGAAATTTTTTGCCAGTGCGTTCGGCATGTAAACCGAACCGCTTCCTGCCTTTAAATCTGTTTCGTGAACTCTTTTCACTTTTTCAAGATGGCTTTTCAACTCCGGATAAAGCATTTCCGGCAAAGGTGTCACTCTATCCTTATTTTCCTTGCCAAAACGAACAATCAAAGACTGGTTTTCAAAGTCAATATCCTTTACACGGAGCCTGATGCATTCAGTTATACGAAGTCCACATGCGTAAATCAGCTTTACATGGAGGAGATATCTTTCAGGGAAATGTTTGTAAAATTTTCTTATCTCTTTTTTGCTAAAAACAACAGGGATTCTATCACTTTTTTTCGCCCTTATAACATTACCACTGACGTCAAATTCCTTTTCAAGCACATTTCGGAATAAATACAGCAAGGCATTAAACGCCTGATTTTGAGTAGATTATAGACATACCCTGAATACAAAAAACATCTTGATAAAATAACAGGACGGATGGTGGATCTGCTAATCCCGTTTCGTTCGCGATTTTTATACCATTCAAAAATGAAAGGTTCCGCTTCATTAAAAAACGTTTTGCCTGCGTTTGTTAAAGATATAGGATACGATGACCTTGAGATACAGGATGGCAGGACAGCATCTCACAAGTACTTGACGTGTCTGAAGGGTACGATCGGTGAAGACCAAAAAGAAGGGATTTTTCAAAACCTGCGTAATTATTGTGAACTGGATACATTAGCTGAGGTCCGATTGATGAACGTTCTGTATAAAAAAGTATAAGGGAAAGCGCCTCGCGTTTGTGAACGCCTTGAAGCCTCAGTAATGAACAATCTCTATCAGCAAACCGTCACCATTCTGTGACATTCCAGACAGAGGTATGCAACTATCACCGCGTTGGGATTCAGAACGTGAACGGTTAGCATTGGCGTATTCATTTCATGCCATCATATTTACGAAAAGAAAAATCCTTGTCTTGTAGTGTTGTTAGTGGTACGTTTAGAAAGACAATAGGAGGTGCGATATGGGTAAGCTGTCAAATATCATTCCGGTGAGTGATTTGAGGCAGGATGCTGCCAAGCTTTTGAAACAATTGCGAAATAACAATGAACCTTTGATTGTTACCCAAAGAGGGCGGGCAACAGCGGTAATGATCGGTGTCGATGCCTATGAGAAACTTGAACATGAAAAAGAAATCCTGCGCCTTTTGGCCATGGGGAATAGGGAGATAGAAAAAGGTGAAGGATATGATCTGGATATCGTCCTTGCTGAAGCCGACGCCCTTTTGGCTAAGGAGCCTTCGTGAAGGTTCAATTTACCCCATCTGCCCGGACCCAATTTCTTACTGCCTTATTATATATCCGTAATGATAAACCATCGGCAGCAGTTAATTTTCGAAATCGAGTTGAAAATATTTTAAGGAAACTTGAAAACTTTCCTGAATCCGGAAGAATCATACCGGAATTTCCAGACCTTCCATACCGAGAGATGATTATATCGCCATACCGGTTTTTTTATAAAACCAAAGTCGATGTCGTTTGGATTATTGCAGTGTGGCATGGCGCGCAACTTCCAAAGGAACCAGAACTTTGACGCCAATGGCATTAAGGCGACGGCAAAAAGTCGCCGCGCCTTATGCCACTCAACTATTTAACGAGGTCCGGAATACGTAATAAATGAATGTAAAAGAAGAAAGAACTGATCCATTGAAGCGCATTGCTTTGGTCTCAACACCATGGTCTCTTTTTAGCCGCCCCTCTATCCAACTCGGAACGCTGAAGGCATATCTGGGCATGCAGTTTCCCGACCTGGAGGTGGCAGCCCACCACTTTTATTTAAAAGTAGCAGAGACCATTGGTTACAGGCTCTATCAGGTCATCTCTGAAAGGACATGGCTGGCGGAAACCGTATATGCCGCCCTACTATTCCCGGAGCGCCTTGAGTATATAGAAAAGGTCTTCCGCCGGGAGGCCTCCGGCAACCCCCTTGTTCTCAAAACCGGTCTTGAAACCCTGGCTACCCAGGTTAAGAAGGTATCAGATGCCTTTATTGACACCACAGACTGGGGAGCCTTCGGCCTCGCTGGTTTTTCAGTATGTCTTTGTCAGCTCACATCAGCCCTCTATTTTATCAAGCGCATCAAGCAGAGGTTCCCGGATCTCTCCATTGTAATAGGCGGGTCTATGTTTGCAGGAGAATCAACCCGGAACCTGTTCCGGGTATTTCCCGAAGTGGACTTTGTGGTCAATGGTGAGGGCGAACTCCCTCTGAGCCAATTGGTTCGTCATCTCAGAGATTCCCAAAGCCATGAGGAGATACCCCCTATCCCGGGGATTGTCTCGCAAAAAGCCGCAAATAATGACACCCCGGTTTCCTTCAGCCAAATGGAGACCCTGAGTAATCTCCCGGCTCCTGACTACAATGACTATTTTGATCTGCTCAAGACATTCAGTCCGCAAAAAACCTTTTTCCCGACTTTGTCAGCCGAGATATCCAGAGGATGCTGGTGGCGTCGGACACAAGGTGCTGCGAAATATTCGGGCTGTGCCTTTTGTAACCTGAATCTCCAGTGGAACGGTTACAGGTCAAAAAGCCCGTTACAGGTGGTCTCAGAAATCGACGACCTTACCACAAAGCATAAGACACTCTCTGTGGCCTTTATGGATAACCTGCTTCCGATGAAGGAGTCGGGAGATATTTTTACCGGGCTTGGCAAGCTAAGCAAGGACTTTAGCCTGTTTGCCGAGATACGGGCCACAACCCCCAGGCATATTTTGGAGGCTATGCAGGCCGCAGGGACGCATGAGGTCCAGATCGGTATTGAGGCCCTTAGCACAAGGCTGCTCAAGAAAATCAACAAGGGGACCACGGCCATCCAAAACCTGGAGATCATGAAAAATTGCGAAGAACTCGGCATAGTAAATGTCTCAAATCTGATACTCCATTTTCCAGGCAGTGACCTTATGGATGTGGAGGAAACCTTGCGAAATCTTGAGTTTGCTCTGCCATTTCGTCCTTTGAGATTTGTCCACTTCTGGCTCGGTCTTGGAAGCCCTGTGTGGCAGGATCCCAATGCCTTTGGGATCAAGGCGGTTTGCAACCATTCGAACTATGCTGCCATATTTCCGCCTCATGTTTTCAGCTCCATGAGTTTTATGATTCAGGCCTATCGTGGCAACCTTGGGCTTCAAAAAAAGATCTGGCAGCCAGTCAAAAAAAAGGTAAGGGCATGGAAAAAGGGATACGCCGAACTTCATAGAGGTTCTTTAAGCACACCCATCCTTAGCTTTCGGGACGGCCGGGATTTTTTGATCATACGCCAGAAGCGGATTGGCGCCGAGCCCTCGATGCACCGCCTTGTGGGAACATCCAGGGCAATTTATCTTTTCTGCCAGAGGCATCGTTCACTTAAAAGAATCCTGGCACATTTCCCTGGAATAGCTCAGGACAGGATCGTGCCTTTTTTAAGGATGATGGTAGATAAAAGATTGATGTTTGAAGAAAATGGGAGATACCTGAGCCTGGCCATACCGGTGAGACCGGCCAGTAGGCGACCACAGGGGAAATAGATTTATCGTAAACGCTTACAGTTCGGTGGGTTGCGGTAAAACGGGCGTTGTAACCCCGTGAACGGTTACGATTTATCAAAAGAGGCTCAACCATACACTACACGGTTAAAAATTGCGTTTTTTGAATCAATTATGACCGTTCAAAATACATCTCAAGAGATGGGAGACTGGAATGCCGGAGAACAATCAAAATGTGATAGTTGCGTGTTGCGGTTTGGTCTGCTCTAAGTGCGGATCATATACAAGTAATAAATGCCGTGGTTGCCGAGGTGAAAGGCCTGTTTTCCGTAATTGTAAAATCAGGAAATGCAATATGGATAACGGGTATGATACATGTGCTGATTGCAAGAATTTTCAAGAATTAAGGGAATGCAAAAAATTGAATAACATAATTTCAAAAATATTCGGATTCTTTTCTGAGACAAACAGAATTGAAAGTCTTAATCGTATAAGGGAAATAGGTCTTGAAAAATTCAAATCCGAGAACATATAAGCATTCACGGAACCTTGAAGTCAAAAGTTTTCTATGGCTGTTCGGTTTGTTTCGCCCATGGTCCGGGATGCAAGTCTTCCAGCTTCCCTATCTGTTCTATCCGTCCTTCAAGGATGATGGCCATTCTATCAGCTACCTCCTTTGCCTCGGTGAGGTCATGGGTGACATATAGAGTGGTAATGCCAAGCTTTTGTTGAAGACCCTTGAGCTCAAATCTCAAATACTGAGAGGTCTGCCAATCCAGACTGCTCAACGGTTCGTCCAGAAGGAGTATTCTGGGATAAGGGGCCAATGCCCGGGACAGGGCCACTTTCTGCTTTTCTCCGCCGCTAAGGTGCCAGGGATAGGCAGTGGCCAGGTGTTCTATCTTAAGTAACCGGAGCAATTCCTTGACCCTTAGCTCAATTTTTTCATTCGACCATCTCTGGACTCTCAGTCCATAGGCGATGTTTGAGGCCACGTCAAGATGTGGAAACAAGACTAGATCCTGGAAGAGATAACCTACCTTTCTCTCCCGTGTGGGGAGTTCATCTATAGGACGACCGTCAAAGAGGACCGAACCCTTATATCCGATCAGGCCAGCAATAATATTAAGGAGGGTGGTTTTCCCTGCCCCGTTGGGGCCGAGAAGTACCAGCAACTCACCAGAGAAGACCTTAAGATTTACCCCCCGGCAGACATGATTCTCTATATTCCGCAGTTCAATAGCGGTCATGACAGGTCCACCGGTGGGTCAGCCTGGCCTCCAGATAGGTAAAGAATCGCTCAAAGGAAAAGCACATCAGGGACAGGACCATCAGGCAGACTATAATTATGTCTATGCGCATAAGGCTTTCGGCTTTCATGAGCAGGGCACCGATTCCGGTAGGAATAGCCACCATTTCTGCGGCTATTATCACCCTCCAGGCCATCCCGGCCTCCAGCCTCAGCCCGGTAAATATGGTCGGCAGGGCCAGAGGAAGGACAATAGTCGCAAGAATTCTGACTTCAGAGGCCCCCAAGGTCCTGGCGGCCTGAATGAATTTCCTATCGACACCCCTGATGCCGCAAACTGTATTATAGCATATAGGAAAGAATGAACAGATAAAGATTATGGCTATCGGCAGGAGTTCATTTATTCCGATCCAAAGCATCAGAAGGGGCAGCCAGCCCAGGGCCGGGATGGGATAGAGAAGGCTGATCAAGGGGCTGAAGGCATTATCCAAGATATTGTTCCATCCCATCAGGATACCAATGGCCAGCCCGGCCATAGAGCCGGTGCAAAAGCCGATCAGAACCCGGGTCAGGCTGCTGAGAAAATTATCCACTAGAATCCCGTTGACACTCAGTTCATAAAATTCCAGTAAAACTTCCGAGAAGGAAGGGAAGAAAAAATGGCCTGGAACAAGATTGAGGCGAGCGGTGATCTCCCATATGGCCAGAAATATAGCTACAGGTAGTATCCCCCACTTTGGTCTTATTTTCCCGACCGGTTTCATCTTAAAAATCTCAGATCCAGGATATCCTCGGCCTTGAAGCCTTTTCTTATGTAACCCAACCCGGCGGTGTAATCTATCACCTCTTGCACCATCTCCTGATTGATCGAAGTGGTATATTCCAACTGGCCCATAGAGCGCTTTAGGATCTCAGGGGTGATCTCAAATTTAGCAGCCGTTTTGACCACTTTGGACGGAAGGACTTTCTCCCCGGTTATTGAAAATTGCCGGGCCATAATGGCCGCAGCCTCTTCCGGATGCCGGTTGACCCAGTCGGTTGCCTTCCGGGTTACCTTTACCAGCCTTCTGACTATATCCAGATGTTTCCTTATCAATTCTTCTTTGACCACCAAAACGCTTCCTTGCATCAGGGGCCAAAGATCCTGGGCCGTGAGCAACATCTTAAAACCATAATCTTCGGTCATGGTGGCCCATTGTTCCGGCAGAAAAGCGGCATCAATCTGGCCCATTTGTATGGCCAACAACTGTTTCGGCGGGTTCATCCGCTGAACTTTATTTAATATCTTGGACGGATCAAGACCATAGCTGTCAATGGTCTTATGTAAAAGGACATCCACGGCCCCGCCTTCCCGAACACAGCCGATCCGGAGGTCTGGCCTCTCCAGGTCCTTAACTGTCTTTACCTTGTTGGGGTTGACTACCAAGCCATAGCCGTATCTATGTGTTCCGGCAACGATCTTTATAGGCACTCCGGCATTAGCATAAGCATTTATAGCCGGCACCAGACAGATATAGGCCACCTGAATATCTCCTCGGGCCAAGGCCGCGGCCAGCGCCATGCCGGTCACATAGCTTTCACAGGTAGATAATCTGAGCCCTTCCTTTTTAAACCAGCCCTTGTCCCTAGCCACATAAGCACAGGCCGCATGGTCCATAAACTCTACGGCCATGCCTATGTCCTGCCTCTCTTGGGCAAGAGCGATAGAAGAGGAAAGACTCAGGAAAAACAGCCCAACAATTAGCAACCCAAATTCTTTAGATTCTTTAAAGACATTCATAGGAGAACCTCGGAAAACCTGTAGTGAAGCTGGAGGAAACACCAGTCGGCCTCAATATCATCCGCCACGGTTTTGACGAACTCGCCGGGCCAGAAATGTCCATAGCCGAATTGGCATTCCAATCCCTTGAGGGGTGTGGTGTATTTCCCGACAATGTCAAATTCCATCCCAAGTTCGTTACCTGATTTGCCGGAATAACTTGCTGATTCAAGGACCGAGTTGTTAAAAATTATATGAAGGTAGATCCATTGTGCTATAAAAGAATGGCTTCAGTTTTGTGGTTATATACATTTGGGAATAACGATTGTCAAGACAAGGACATAAACTGCAAGATGAATATCTTATGATAAACCTGGAGGCATTATAATGCGGAGAAAAACAAGTCCCAGATTCAAACCATCCAACAAAGTCATGAGTCCGGCTGACGTTGCGGTCAGAAAAGGCGGCTATGAATTAAGGGGACGGATGTGGATAGAAGGTGCAGGCGGGACCTTTCTCGGTTGTGGCAGGGTGGTGCTTCTTGAGCGTATAGCCGAATTCGGTTCCATTTCAAAAGCGGCAAAATCAATGGGTATGTCCTATAGACACGCATGGGAGCTTGTTGATTCCATTAACCGCCAGACCGAGCGGCCTCTTGTTGAAACTTTTGTCGGAGGTAAAAAGGGAGGGGGAACGAAACTCACCGAGGCAGGGAAAGAAGCGGTTGAAGGCTTTTGGAACATCTATAAAAAATTTAAGCATTTTTTGGAAAAAGAAGGGACATCCCTCCCATTCTAGTCATGCCATGATCCATTACCTGGACCGTCGCTAATATTCCGGAGGCATATTCTTAAGCTGGGCCAGGGAAAAGACAGGGCCATCCTTGCATACAAACTTGTCGCCGATATTGCAGCGACCGCACATGCCGATTCCACACTTCATGCGCATTTCCAGGGAGAGGATGATCCTCTCCGGAGAGAACCCCACTTTTTCAAGGACAGGCTGTGTAAACTTGATCATGATTGGCGGGCCGCATACAATGGCAATGGCGTTATCCGCGCTGGTGATCTTCTGCTCTGTAATGGTGGGGACAAAACCTATGTTATATTTCCAGTCCGGATCATCCGTCCCGTCAACAGTAATATGCATATGGATATCATCCCTCTGCTCCCACTCTGCAAGCTCATCCTTGTAAAGCAGCATGCCCGGATTTCTCGCGCCATATACCACGGTAATATCCTTGAACCTGGAACGGTTTTCCGGATGGAGCATGTAGATGATACTGGATCTCAACGTGGTAAAGGCAAAGCCGCCGCCTATGATGACAACATTCTTCCCCTCCATCTCTTCCCAGGGATACCAGTTGCCAAGAGGTCCACGGATGCCCATCACATCGCCTTCTTTCATGTTGTGCAGGCGAGTCGTAACTAAACCGACCTTATTCACGGTAAAGGTTATATGTCCCTTCTCTGTGGGGGAAGACGCAATACCAATGGGACTCTCTCCCTTTCCGGCTATAGAAAGCTCTGCAAACTGACCGGGGGTGTATGAGAACTTCTCTTCATCCTTGGGATTAAGAAACACAAACCTGAAGGTCTTGAGATTCCTGTCTTCAGTCTCTGTGATAATCTTATCTATACGAACCGGATAGGGTAAGTAAGGGTTTTCCAATGTAATACTCCCCGCTATGAAAATGTTGAATGATAAATGTTGAATTTTGAATTGTGGAAAAGGATTATAAAAAACATATACCTTAATTCAACATTCAAAATTTAAAATTTAACATTGTCTCTATAACCATTCATCATTTTACAAATCTGCCTGATATCTATATTCACCGGACAATTCCTGACGCACCTGCCGCATCCTGAGCACTGAACTCCGTTGTTGTACTTGTCTACATAGTATTTGAGCTTATGCATAAATCGTTGGCGCACACGCTGGACCTTTTTGGCCCTTGGATTATGACCTGACCCATGCAGTGTAAAGAGCGGAAACATGCAGGAGTCCCAATTTCTGATCCGGTCTCCCTGTTTTTTATACACCTCGTCCTGGATATCAAAGCACCAGCAGGTGGGACACAGATATGTACAGGTGCCGCAATTGATGCACGCAAAGGCCACATCATCCCAAAATGGTGCATCAAAAAGCTCGGTCTGCACCTTGTCCTTTAACTTGTCAGTAGAGACTTTGTACTCTATTTTATCTGCAGCACTGGCTGCTAGGTCTTCACCGGCCTTCAGTGTTTTTTCATCTGCCTCTTTTCCACCTTGTGCCTGATTTAGGAACGTCTCTCCCTTGTCTGTCAGGGCCTTTATGAGGAATGTGTCTCCAAGGTCGTAAAGGAGTGCGTCAAGACCTTTCTCGCTGAATGGGCCACCACCTACAGAGGTACAGAAACATGTGGAGCTGGGGTCATTGCACCCAAGTCCTACAAAAGTAGTCGATTCATACCGTTGTATCCACCAGGGATCTTGATACTCGGAATTGTCAAAATTGGGTCTAACGATCTGAAAGGCATGGGCGTCGCAGGGCCTTATTCCAATGATCGCCTGGGGAGAGTAGTCCTTTTCAGATTCCTTGATGATATTGGCGTCAGGGGCATCTTTATCCAGGTTGTATTCAAATATCCGTTCAGATTGGGGATACACCAGTGATTTTGGAGAAAGCCGTGTGTTTTGAAAACCAAAATCAGGGGGATTTTTCTCATCCAGGGCCTTGAAGGTATGGAAGTCTCCGTCCTTGACCGGAACAAATATATTGTAAGAGGATTTCAGGCCTGCTAATGCCTTTATCCACTCTTCTTTGGTATAGATCTTTTTTGTCATGAGGCGCTACCTTATGAAATCGTTGTAATCATCAGGCCGGAATACGTCTAGAAGGGGACGTTGATCCAAAGTCAGTCCGGCTTCCCAGGAGAAGAGCTCCTGCGCGTCCTTGTTGAGCTTCTTGGTAAACTGCCTCATGGGGATACCAACCGGACAGACCCTTTCACACGCACCGCAGTCTGTGCATCTGCCCGCACAGTGATAGGCCCTCAATATGTGGAATGTCATGGTGTCAATGGGATCACTGCTTTTGCCCACCCACTGGGGTTTTGATTCATCCACAAAACAGGTGGGACAATAGCATAAGGGGCAGGCGTTTCGACAGGCATAACAACGGATGCATTTGTCTATCATCCTGGTAAAAAAATTCCATTTCTTCTCTGGATCCATCTTTTCAATCTGTTTGACATCCTTATAGGCATCTACTTCAATTTGCTCCTCCACGGGCGGAGCGACCATCTCATCAAATATTACAGGGTTACGATGGGTACAGACAAGACAGTTGCGCTGGAGGTAATCTTTTATATTAAAGGTCTCTTCAAAGTCTTTCCCTTTTACTGTGAAGGTCTCGCCATGTTCTTCAATTGCAAGGATCTCTTTTTGCTTTACCGCTCTTTGCACGGCCCGGTGGTCGATCATGCCTTTACAGGGGATGCCGACAATATAGAGTTGATCCCGGCTGATCTGGTTTTCTGTGATATGCGTAACGATGCTTCTGGAATTGCATCCATTGGCGACAATCCCTATCCTGTCTGTGCGACCAGTCAGATAGTTACACAGGTTCAGCCCGCAGTTGCTGTCCCAATGGAGTAGATCCACTTGATCGGTATTGCTGATGAGGACCGGCTGATTCATCATGGGGACGCTCCCCTTCTTGTAACCGATGAATACATCCACCTTGTCTTCTTCAAACAGCTTCCCGGCTGTCTCCCTGATCTTCTTGGTGTACTCCAGCATTATGCTACCTCGGCCCTTTTCTTGATAAAGTGTTTCGCAGGCCCAAGGGCCTTTACTTCTTTTGCCACTTCCCGCGCCACCTCAACATACTTGGTCGCCTCTGCAGATGATACCCAGGAGAAATGCAGCCTGCCGGGCTCAATGCCTATATGTTCCAGGAGCCCTTTTAATAGGGCAAATTTTCTTCTTGCGTAGTAATTACCTTCCAGGTAATGGCAGTCTCCAGGGTGTCACCCGGAGACCCACACGCCATCAGAGCCATGACGGAAAGCAGCCAATATAAACTTTGGGCTCACACGGCCTGAACAGGGTACACGGATTATCCTGAAATTCGGGGGATACTGAAAACGGCTCACGCCTGCCAGATCAGCGGCTCCATAACTGCACCAGTTACAAAGAAAGGTCGTAATTTTCGGTTCCCAGTCGTTCATATTTTTCTCCTACACTTCATTAATCATGGCCATGATCTGATCCTGGGCAAAGCCTTTGAGATCTATGGCCCCGGATCGGCAGGATGCCACGCACAGGCCGCAGCCTTTGCAGAGTACCGGGTTTATCTCCGCCTTGCCTGCAAATCGTCCATCTTCCATAATAGATGGCGCTGAGTAGGGACAGATGGAAACGCACACCCCACAATTGCTGCAAAACATAGGATTGACATTGGCCACAGTGCCGCTCGCAAAGACCTTACCTGTTGCAATGAGGCCAGATGCGCGGGACGCTGCTGCCAGGGCCTGCGCAATGCTCTCGTCAATGGATTTTGGATAATGCGCCAGTCCACAAAGAAAAATTCCATCAGTGGCAAAATCAACCGGTCTCAGCTTGGCATGGGCCTCAATGAAGAATCCGTTTTCGTTTACTGGAATCTTGAAAAATGTGGCCAGTTGTTCTGCTTCAGACGGAATTACGGCAGTTGCAAGCACAAGCAGGTCTACCTGAAGGATAACGGATCTCTTGAGGATCTGGTCCTCCAGCTCAATCTCCAAAACATCTTTTCCTTTACTCACCCTTGGCTTGGATTGCAGGTCATAGCGGAAGAATATAACTCCCTTTTCCCTGGCCTCCCTGAACAGATCTTCCCGTTCCCCATATGTCCGTATGTCGCGATACAATACATACACGTCCATGTCCGGATTACGCCGTTTGAGCTCCAAAGCACTCCCCATGGTGTGGGTACAGCAGACCCGACTGCAATAGGGACGGTCAGGTTCACGAGAGCCGACACACTGGATAAAGGCCACGGATCCCAGGTTATTTAATGACGGATCATCCCGGATAAACCTTGCATCCATTTCCAGGTGGGTGAGCACCCGGGAATCTTCACCATAGAGGTATTCAACAGGCTTATATTCATGACCACCAGTTGCGACTACCCCTACTCCGTGCTTTAATTCAACTTCTTTATCTCCGTTTTTTAGGGTGGAGGAAAAGTTGCCTACGAAACCGTCCACATTGGTAAGCTCGGTGGATCGGTGTACATGGACTTGAGGACTTTTTTCTATCTCGTCTGCCAGGTCTTTCACATAGGCCTGGATATCTTCACCCTTCCATGTCTTATTGAGGAATCTGGCCTGGCCCCCCAACTCTTCTGAGCGCTCAACCAGATGGACCTCATAACCCTGGTCTGCCAAGTTTTTCGCACACACCATGCCGGCAACACCTCCGCCAACCACCATGGTAACCGGTTCCAGGCCCAGCTCCGTGTCTGAAAGGGGTTCCAGCAGGGCTGCCTTGCTAACAGCCATTCGTACCAAGGCCTTGGCCTTTTCCGTAGCGGCCGCAGGATCCTTGCTGTGTACCCAGGAGTCCTGATTGCGGATATTGGCCATTTCGAACAAATACTTGTTCAGGCCGGCATTCATCAAGGTATCCTGAAAAAGTGGTTCGTGGGTCTTGGGGGTACATGCGGCAACCACCACCCTGTTGATCCCCTGTTCCTTGATAACCTCTGCCATCTTTACCTGGGTATCCTGGGAACATGTATACATGTTGTCTTCAGCATAAGTGACATATGGGAGTGTCTTGGCATAGTCCCGCACTTCGGGTACATTTACCACACCTGCGATGTTGATGCCGCACTGGCATACAAAGACCCCGATGCGCGGCGGCTCTCCAATCACATTGGTCTCTGGCGGCATTTCCTGAACTTTGGTCTGTGTCCAGCGGCTCTTGCTCAAAAGCACACTGGATGCCGCTGCGGCCGCAGAGGCCTCTGTAACAGATTGGGGGATGTCCTTTGGTCCCTGGAACGCCCCGCATACAAAAACACCTCTTCGTGTAGTTGTTACAGGTGCAAAACTATCTGTCATGGCAAAATTGTATTTATCCAGCTCAATCCCGAGGCGTTTCCCCAGTTCTATGCTATCCTTTCCTATCTGAAGGCCGGTTGAGAGCACTACGAGGTCAAATATCTCGTTCTTCAATTTACCATTGTTATCGACATAGACGAGCTCAAGATTGCCGTCTTCCACTGGATTTACGGTATGAATGCGCGAACGGATAAACCGTACACCGTGCTCATCACGGGCCCGGTTATAATATTCCTCAAAATCCTTGCCATGGGTACGTATGTCCATATAGAAAATGGTCGATTCCACGCCCTGCGCATGTTCCTTGGCAATGACCGCCTCTTTGATGGCATACATGCAACAGACTGAAGAACAATAGCCGTGGTCACACCGGTTGATATCCCTGGATCCGATACACTGAAGCCAGGCGATTGTTTTGGGTTCCTTCCCGTCGGAAGATCGCACGAGATGCCCCATGGTGGGACCGGAAGCAGAGAGCATACGCTCAAATTCCATGGCGGTAACGACATTAGGATGTTTTGCATAGATGTAGGTATCTAATCCGGAGGGATCAAAGGACTCGAAACCTGGTGCCAGGATAACAGAACCTACTTCCATCTCGATAGTCTCGGGTCTCTGTGCATGTGTCTCAAGAGTTATGGCCTTGGCCCCACAGGCCTCAACGCACTGGAAACATTCACAGCAATACCCGCAGTTCAGACAACGATCGGCCTCCTCTTTTCCTGATTCTTCACTAAGCCCCAGATCCACCTCTCTGAAGTTTCCTGCCCGGTCTTCCACAGGGAGTTCGGACATTTTCGCCCTTGTCCTATTAGCTTCACTTCCAGGGATCGGACGGTAAACCGGATTCTCCACTGTAATGGGCGCCCTTCCTTCTGCCATGTCCCGTCCGTCCAGATACCGGCAAATGCTCTCAGCAGCCTCCCGGCCGGCAGCAATCGCACGGATGGCCACTGATGGACCTGTCTGCATGTCTCCACCTGCGAAAATTCCTTCCCGGCTCGTTGCATACGTGACAGGATCTACTTCAGTGGTCCCCCGGCGAGAAAATTCCAGGCCTGATATATGTTCTAATATAGAAATATTGGGTCTCTGGCCAATGGCCAGTATTAGCTGATCTATGTCTATGTCGTACTCGCTTCCGGGGATGGGAATTG
The DNA here is from genome assembly GCA_964646435.1 of uncultured Thermodesulfobacteriaceae bacterium. Taxonomy (GTDB): domain Bacteria; phylum Desulfobacterota; class Dissulfuribacteria; order Dissulfuribacterales; family UBA3076; genus UBA3076. Next base: position 8,388 of record CAZYEJ010000032.1, on the reverse strand, counting down.
GCCTCCTTCTGCCAGATGAATCAGGCTCACCCAGTTCCATCCGGATGCACCGGAGCCCAACCACGTTGCCATCCCGTGTCAGCACCTCCTGAGGGGCAGAGAGGTATGTAAGACTGACACCTTCTGCCTCGGCCGTCTGGATTTCCTCCTCCCAGGCAGGCATCTCGGCACGGGTACGCCGGTAGATGATCATGACCTTTTCTACGCCAAGCCTCACGGCTGAACGTGATACGTCAATGGCCACATTCCCGCCTCCGATAACGGCCACACTTTTTCCTACATCGGTCTTTCCGGTCAGATTCACCTCTCTGAGAAAATCTACGCCCTGACGGACACCTTTGGCGTTTTCACCCGGGATGCCCAGTTCGATGCCCTTGTGGGCGCCGATTGCCAGGTAGATCGCCTTGAAGCCTTCTGCAAAGAGGTCATCAACAGTCAGGTCAGGACCAAGAACAGTCCCGGTCCTGATCTCCACACCCAGGTTGGTAATTACTTCGATCTCTCTGTCCAGGACCTCTCTCGGAAGCCGGTACTCTGGAATACCTACACGAAGCATGCCGCCAGCCTCAGACAATGCCTCAAAAATTACAGACTGGATACCTTTTTTTGCCAGATGATAGGCAACGGACAACCCTGCCGGGCCGGAGCCGACAATGGCCACTTTCATACCTCTTGACGGCAGACATTCAATCTCAATGTCACGAGGATCAAATTGGTCCGATGCCAGTCGCTTGAGGGCACGGATGGCTATAGGCTCATCGATTTTGCTCCGCCGGCAGGCGTCTTCGCAAGGATGAGGACAGATCCTGCCAAGTACCCCTGGCAGGGGCAGGTCCTTCATTATGATCTTCAGTGCCTCTTTGAATTTGCCTTGCTTCACCATCTGCACATAACCCTGGACATTCAATCCTGCGGGGCATGCCAGACAGCAAGGGGCCTTGTCGCCCTTCTGGATGGCAAAGGAACCAGGTATGGCCTGGGCGTATTTCTTGAAGGTAGCCTTTCTTTTGACTAGACCCTGATCATATTCACTTGGCAATGCGACAGGACACACCTTGGCGCAATCGCCGCACGCAGTACATCTGGAGCTGTCGATATAACGTGGGGTTTTACGAATTTTGACCTTAAAATTTCCCGCCTCACCCTCAACAGATTCCACATTCGCCAGGGTGATGAGGTTGATGTTCAGATGCCGGCCGACCTCGACCAGTTTGGGGGAAATAATTCACATGGCGCAGTCATTGGTGGGAAAGGTCTTGTCCAACTCGCTCATCACACCACCGATAGCAGTGGATTTTTCGACCATATGCACCAGGAAGCCCGAATTCGCCAGATCCAGCGCAGCCTGCATTCCGGCAATCCCGCCACCAACAACCATTACCGATCCCTTTACATCTTTTGACATGGAAATGTCTCCCTCTTACCACCCTTCACTGCAGACTCCGCCCTTTCCTGAGCAATTCTCTTAGGCACCATAAACAGCAACTTCCTTAAGGTCGTCGCCTAAATATGCACGTTCATTTTCACCAAGTATTCCAAGAGATAAACAAAGCAATGTCCATAAATGAACCACCGAATAATTTCCTCCATAATACTCACTTAATTCATGAATCTGCGAGTGACAATTATGACATGCAGCAATACAATAATCTGCCTCGGTGGCCTTAATCTGTTTATCTTTTACTATTCCATACTGTAAACGCTGTGCTTTATATCCAGACTGGAGAGCGCCTCCGCCACCACCGCAACAGTAATTGTTCGATTTATTGGGAGTCATATCAATAAAATTTTCTTCACCTATAATTGACTTGACTACGTAACGCAGATCATCGGCAACTTCATCCCCGTAAGATTTGCGCACAATCTGACATGGATCCTGAACAGTAAACTTAATCTTTAAATCCTTGTTCCAATCGGAATTTACTTTCAATTTCCCTTCTCTAATCCATTTGGCATAATATTGATACATGCAGGCAATTTCCAGGTCATGCTCTATATGGAATTTTTTCAGTCCGTACCGGACTGCATAGGTTACGTGCCCTCATTCAGTATTGAGAAAGACTCTGCACCCAAGCTCTTTCGCAGTATTTATACTTGTCCTGACAATTTTTTCCCATGAATCATCATCGGCAAGAAACATGCAGTAATTTTCTCCGGCCCATCCTTTGGATCCATAAGTCCAATCAGCACCTACGATATGAAGGATCTTCCAGAGAGGGACCATCTCATCCGGTTCTGTTACAGGCTCTCTGGAATTTTGATTCAAGAAAAAATAAGCACCTTTTTTGTCAATAGGTGCTTTCATATCTTTAAATTCCGGTTGTGTCTCGCGATACTCCTCGAGAACATCTTCAACCACAAAACGGAAATCTTCAGGTGGTGTTCCCATGGCGCTGCAACTCTGATTTCTCAATGCCATATCGCATGATCCGACAAGCCCCTTAGGTCTTGTCTCTCTTGGCCAGCTTGCCCTAGCTGCATACACCAACGCTGGTATATCAATTTTCATCGGACATGCATAAACACACCTGTAACACATGGTACACATCCATATCCATGGCGTACTTGTTAACTCTTCATCCAGCCCAAGAGCAGCCATGCGCAAAAATTTCCTTGGATCCATATCTTCAAGACCCGTTGCCGGACAGCCAGATGAACAGGCACCACATGTCAGGCAAAGGTTAAGATTTCCCCCTTCAGGAAGAAATTTTTTTACTTTATTAACAAAAATACTTTTTCTTTTTCCACCAAGTTTGATTGCTTCTTCAGCCATATTTTATTACCTTCCATAGTGGAATTACAACCTATTCGTTCAACAGTATATGATAAATCTCACAAATTTCTAATTGAAAAAAATGCCTTTTGCAACTCTATCGAATACCAGTAATAATTTCTTTAGCTCTTTGGTTCAGTTAAGTCAACCCGGCTTCTTGCAAATCCTTTTTCCCGCGTCAAAAAAATAAAAAACAAGATTCCTGCCATCATTATCATTGCCCCTAATGGAAATGCACTCCTGAGACTACAATAATCCATTATAATACCGGCAAAAAAAGAACCAAATATCATTCCCAGACTGTGCCCCACTGTCAGAAGCCCCATGATTGACCCCATGGATTTATTTTCATTACCTTTTATCACAGACAGTGCCATCACCGGCGGTGTTGATAATCCGCCTCCCACTCCAAAGAGAATATCCGCGATAATGATATCTCGGAATCCCTCTGCCCATGAAAATGAATATATTGCATATACGATTATCAGGCTGCCGGATATAATCATGTACCTTTTATTAAGCCTGTCAGCCAGTAAGCCCATCGGGACCTGCAACATACCGCTTACACATACCCCCAGCATGACAAGAACCCCAATCAAAGAACTTGAAAACCCGAATTCTAAATCCGCATAAATGGGCAGGAAACACCATATGATTCCAATGCAGGTCACATAGGAAAACCGGACAATGAACAGGCCTGCTATAACCCTGTCCCTTAATAACCTGTCAATCGACACCGGAGCCTTATCCCTCCTTACAATCCTTTCCGAACTAACAGGCGGCAGCAAGAAAAAGCTTAAAAAGCAGCCAGCAGCCGCAAGAATCCCCATGGACGCAAAAGCTGAATTCAGGCTGAATTTGTCATTGATCACTCCTCCTGCCAGGGGGCCAATACTCAGGCCCAGAAACATTGACAGGTTAAAAAGACCCATATAAAAACCCTCTTTTCCTTCAGGCGTGATATCTCCTATATAGGCCTGTGCAACCGGCATGATCATGGCAGATGCAATACCCTGTAAAAATCGTACGACAATCAATGAATTGACATCGGTTGAAAACATGAATGCAACGGAAGCCAGTGTATAGCCAAGCAGGCCTGCGACAATAAACGGCTTGCGCCCTTTTTTGTCTGAAGTCCTGCCGAAATATGGAAGTAGAAACGTTCGTGAAAGGGAAAACGCGCCGAAGACCAGACTTATATACAGACCACTGGCCCCAAGATCATGGGCATACACCGGCAGAAGCGGGACTACTATCCCCACGCCTGTAACAGACGTAAAAATGGAAAAGAAAATAGCAGCAAATATTTTTTTGTCAGATGAATTCATATGGAATGAATGGGATAGTGTTTTCGATTCAGATAGAAAATCCTGCCGCCTGTTTGTATTGCCGTAGCGGCCAAAGCAACCTTGGCTTTGAGTTCTTTGCTGTAACGTTTTCTCTTCATTAAATTCCCCTTGAAACAGTCTGTTTTCTACCTTAACATGCTGTCTCATTTTCCGGGTCCACTATAGGATCGTCCGCCAAACAAATTTGGTCATTCAACAATAACAAATCAGGATAATAAATGACCAGGAAAGGCAAGAGCGGAGAATTTTGAGCGGAATCACTTTTTGCAGTATAATCATTTTCTAATATGGCGCTATTTCTGTATTTACTCAAAAAGATCCTTACTCTTGGGCCTACCTTCCTGGGCATAACCATCATATCTTTCATGGTGATGCATCTTGCCCCGGGTGAGCCCATGAGCCTGCAGGCCGATTTTAATCCCAAAATGACTCCTGAGATGAGAGAGCGTCTAAGGGCCCAGTACGGCCTGGACCGGCCCCTGCACATACAGTACTTGCAATGGCTTAAAGGACTGGCCGTGCTGGATCTTGGGCGGTCATTTTCCCCGGACAGGAGACCCGTTTGGGACAAAATCAAGGAGCGACTTCCGGTTACGCTGCTCATAAACGTCCTTGCAATAGGCTTGATACTTGTAATTGCGGTCCCCCTGGGTGTGACTGCTGCCGTACGTCATAACAGCTTTTTTGACCAGGTCACTACGGTCCTTGTCTTTATTGCCTATGCGGCCCCGGCCTTCTGGGTGGCCCTGCTTCTCATGCTCTACTTTGGAGTAAACCTGGGATGGCTGCCCATCTCAGGGCTCCATAGCCTTATGGGGTATGAACAGATGTCAGGTTGGGAAAAGCTGCTGGACTGGTGCCATCACCTGATACTGCCGGTGCTTGTATCTGCTCTTGGCGGACTTGCAGGGCTATCACGCTATACCAGATCCTCAATGCTTGAGGTCTTAAGGCAGGACTATATCACTACTGCAAGGGCAAAGGGTCTGCCGGAGAGAAAGGTGATATACAAGCACGCTTTGAGAAATGCTCTCTTACCTCTAATAACCATACTGGGCCTGTCCATTCCAGGCCTTATAGGCGGTAGTGTGATCTTTGAATCCATCTTTGCGATACCGGGAGTAGGTCAGCTCATGTGGACCAGCGTTATGGCCAGGGACTATCCTCTGCTCATGGGGAACCTGGTGATAGTTTCGGTGTTGACATTGCTTGGAAATCAGTTGGCAGATATGGGCTATGCCCTGGCAGATCCGAGAATTCGTACAGGCGTTCAGGTTGAGGATTAGAGGATTGTTGGATCGATTGACAAACAACCCTTTGGCAGTGGCAGGGTTTTTAATAGTCGGACTTCTCTGTCTTGTTGCCCTTTCCGCCCCCTGGCTTGCACCCTATGATCCACAGGCAATAGATACCTGGCACATTCTTGAGTCACCTTCAAAGGCCCATCTACTTGGTACAGACCCACTTGGCAGGGACTGTCTTTCAAGGCTTATTTATGGAGCGAGAATATCCTTGCTGGTTGGGATTGTAGCTGTCGGAATTGCAACAGTCATTGGTACTATCCTTGGTGCCCTTGCCGGATTTTACGGCAAGTGGATAGACGGACTAATAATGCGTTTTGTGGACATAATACTCTGTTTTCCCACGATCTTTCTCATAATGGCTGTTATTGCCTTTCTTGAGCCATCAATCTTGAACATCATGGCGGTGATAGGTCTCACAAGCTGGATGGGGGTGGCCCGGCTTGTAAGGGCGGAATTCCTGAGTCTCAGGCGGCGTGATTTCGTGTTGGCAGCCAGGATATCAGGTGCCTCCAATGCAAGGATAGTCTTTTCACATATTTTACCAAATGCAGTGGCCCCTATTCTTGTGGCAACTACGCTCGGAGTCGGTGGGGCAATTCTCACTGAGAGCGCCCTTAGTTTTCTCGGAATCGGGGTTCAACCTCCCACTCCAAGCTGGGGCAACATGCTTACTGAGGGCAAGGACAACCTGGAGATAGCCTGGTGGCTTTCGATGTTTCCAGGTATGGCAATCCTTGTGACAGTACTTGGCTACAACCTGTTGGGAGAAGGGCTGAGAGACGCCCTGGATCCAAGGATAAGATCAGATTGAACCTGATTTATGTCAAGAAACCTGATTTTTTCAGCAGGCCTGAATGCATAACAACTGATTTTACCTCCCTGCGGAATGCGCTGAACCTGTTATATTTTTCATTATAGTATTCATGCAGTATTTCTATGGCCTTGTTTTTTTTGCCCATTTTCAGGTAAGCCTCGGCAAGAGAGCCCAACACCTGCGCAGCCTTGACATAGGCGGCTCTGTGCTTGTTGGAAACAATGTGCTCAATCCGGCCCTTTCCGATTTTTTCAGCCCATGGAAGACATTCGGATGCCTGGGATTTTGCGTCTTTTTTTTGTTTTAATCCCTTGATGATCTCCTGATAAAATGATGTACCTATGTCGTAATCAATTGAAAATCTTCCTGAATATACTGTTTTTTCGTTTGCATAGCCTCTTAGGAGGCTTTTTATTGTCCCTGTCTTTTCAGAATGATTGGCAAGAACCGATAAAATGGACCCGAAAACAACACCTGCATGACTACGATAAGACCAACCCACACTTTTTTCATTTTTTGCCATAGCAACCGCGCTATCCAGCTTCCCTGACATCAAGAGGGTTTTTACATAAAGGACTTTTTCATCAACATCAATTGATTTGCGGGCCTTGAAAAAATTAATAACCGTATCAAGTTCCTCGTTCCTTACATTCTGTTTTGTTGCTTCATCCACAAGATCGAGCAGGCTCTGATCACTCATATGTGAAAAAACCCTTTCCCGTTTTCCGATCAGCAAATGTCCCGCGTCATTTAGTTTTCCTGCCGCATCTATCATCAATTCTGCAACACTTTCCCTGAAATTTCCTTCTTTTAATACCTTCAGGCCTTCTGTACTCACAGCAATAATGCCTTTCTGATCATTTTCCTCTTTCAGGATATTAAGCCAGAACAAGTATCCCTGGGGTTGGCTGTTTTTCCATTTTTTCGCCAGCCTTGATACTCCGCTGATGCCTTCAAGACGATTAACCGTTTCCAGGAGCAGAACCGCATGTCTTCCTCTTGTTCCTCTTTCGGTCAATACTTCCTTCCAGACCAGCAAGAATGATTCCATCCCTTCTATCTCGCCCGGCCTCGCATCAATAACATCCTGCATCATGGGATAATTTTCATCATATTCATTTTCATTGTGAGGGACGGATGCGTCAATTTCCATGGCCGCAACAAATTCATCCAGCCTATTGTTCGTATCTGATGTTTCATAAACACAACGGCAATATCTAGCCCTTGCCTCCCTGATATCTATTTCATTCAGGTATAAATAATCTGCTTGCTTTTTGATATCACTGATCAAACCAAAAATGGCTCCATACACTTTTCGTGCGTCTTCAAGTCTGTCATCCAGAAACAGGCTTCCAGCATCATCAAAAAAGGTTTCCAGCTCTTCAACCTGATATTCGCTGACATAGTCAGGATTGTCGTCATAATATTCATCATCTTCCCAGTCATCACGATCATCCCAGTAACCTCCGTCTTCGATGGACTCGATCCTTTCCTCAATGCTTTCCCTGAGCGCTTGTATATCATTAAGAATCTGTTCGATCTCACCTGCTTCAGGCACCATTTCCACCCCGTGATCAGGGAGATATGACCGGAGTTTTTCCAAAAAGCCTACTCTGCCCGAGGTCGGGACATCCTTTGCAAAATTGATAATGATATCCGTCAGCTCTTCATTTGAAAGGGTATTGCAATACCCGGCGATTGTATCTAGGTAAGGTTTCATGGCTATTTTGGATTGTTCCACTATTCACCTTCCTTTCATGAAAATATGGCCTAATAGCCCCATCAGAGGAGGGGATATGCAGCGGTATTTCCTTTACTCATAGTCGCTTTCACTTTCACGCAGTGGATACCATCCATGATCTTCGATTCCGCAAATCCTTAAAAGCATAGAGCAATATTCAAACTCATCGACTCCTTTTGCATTATCGAAGAGTGCGGATATGTGATCATGTGATTCTAAATCCATATGCATTCTTCGCAATCGCGACGAAGTCAGCGCCGGGAATGCGATGCGTAACCGGTTGCCAATGGAGCGAAGCGGTATTGGCAATCCGCGTTGACGCATTCGTTGTGTGCCGGGCAAGGCCCGGCTGCTAATTGGTGATGCCTGGGATTGTGACACAAGTCCCGAGCAAAGTCCATACCCAG
>CAZYEJ010000031.1:0-24164 GCA_964646435.1 uncultured Thermodesulfobacteriaceae bacterium | reverse complement strand
CCAAGTTAAACAGGCTTTTGCTAAGCCACGTATCTGACTCGCCCTGATAGGAATGCCTGATGAAATATTTTATGCTATCGTCTTTCTGACGCTGCCTTGATAGGTACATAACACTGACCTTATGGTATATTCCAATCTTGACTGTAGACCGGCTTGCTCCGCATGACCAGGTACTTTTCTATTTCCCAAGCACAAAAAGACAAGCAATGGGGACGTGGGGGACGTGGGGGACAATTGTACTATAAAAAAAGCGTTCATAATGATCGTGGTTGCCGATCCAAAACCACGTGACTGCGTCACCATCACCATCTCTATGCCCAGGCTTTGTGTCCAGCCTTGAGCATTTATAGTGAAAATTATCTTATGTCCTATTATTTCAGCCGTCAAGTTCACTCAGAAACGGCGTTATCACCACGTAAATCTTGTTTATCCTGTCAGAGAAGTCCTGCCGAAGGCGGCCAAGTTCATGAAATATATACTAAAATTTTTATCAAATTGAAAAATGGCCTATCATGGAAATATGTGCTATTAAACCTTTAAATAGAGGCATAATTCCTATTAGGTGATCTACTCTAAATTAGGAGTGAGCGATGTGAGGCGGTTTTTCTTTCATTGGAACTTATGGCATTATATTCATAAATAGAGAAGGCGAACTACACAGTGCCAACAGTCAAGAATATTCCCGGTCCTTATCGCTTTTTCTTCTACAGCTTCGATTGCAACGAACCGAAGCATGTACATGTCCAACATGAAAGAATGGTTTGCAAGTTTTGGCTTGAACCTGTCATGTTGAGCAAGAACTATGGATTTTCACCAAGGGAGCTCAATTTGATCCGCCAAGCTATTCTATTCAACCGAAACAGAATTATGGAGGCGTGGAATGAACACTGCGGATAGCATAGTAGAACCACGAATTAGGGATATCCATATCACCGAAGAGGAAATTACCGCCTATCTTGTTGATGGTCGCACCATTAGTGTGCCAATCGCCTGGTCATGGCGTTTGTCAGAGGCAACACCACAGCAACGCTCAAATTTTGAGATTATTGGAGAGGGCCAGGGTATACATTGGCCAGAGATTGACGAAGATATCAGTGCGGAAGGAATGTTATACGGTATTCCTGCACGCCGACCGAAGCATGGTTACTCAGATGTTTCTGCCATCGCCGCCGGCATTTGATCTGAAACAGAATCATCAGAATGCACATCATCCTTGGCTACGAATTGGACACGGGCAGCTATCCGGATGCCCTGGGAAATGATGAAGCCCGGCAGGGAGTTGTGGTCCTTGGGCCTGCTGGCCTTGTGGGTGTTTTGGAAACCCGTCTGGGACTCACACGCATCTAGACTCACCAGGCAATCCGCATTGGCCAGTATCTGAAACGATTGAAAGAGGCCGACAATAATGAGCGGTTCTATTCAAAGTCAATTCGTGTAGATGCCTGGTCAACAGCCAAGCAAGTGCTTGCCTGGAGGGATGAGCTCGTTCTGGCAGGATGGAAGGGAGATGTCCCCGGGCAGATAAGCAGTCGGCTCCAGGATTTCGCCCATGTGGAGAAGCTGGTTCATCTGGAGTTTGCGCCAGGGCTCGGAGACCGCCTGCAGTTCATAATGAGCTTTCTCAACGATCCACACAGGCTGGACATTGAGGAAATCCGGATCGTGGAACCCCTTGCTTCCTGGCCTCCTTGCTGGAGAAATCTTCTTGACGCCCTTTGCCGTTCCGGCATTCGGCTGCACTTGCTCGAAGAAACGTCTTCTCCCAAGGACACGGACCTGGGCAGGCTTCAGAAAGCCCTTATTAACGGGCGGAAGCTTTCTCAGAAAGACTTTCAGGGAGACGGCAGCCTCTGCCTTATCAGCGGGTCCAGTGAATGGGAACTTGGTCAAACACTGGCATCCTGGCTCCAGACTTATCCCCAAGAGCATTCAAAGATCCTTATGATCCGGGGAAAAGGAAGTCCTGTTCTGGACGATACTCTGAATGCCCACAACCTGCCGAAGCTTGGTTATCAATCATGCTCTCCATGGCGCATTGCATTGCAGGTATTTCCCTTGATCCTTTCAAATCACTGGGAACCATTTGATCCCCAGAGGCTTCTCGAAATCCTTCTCCTTCCAAAAGCACCTATCCGAAGAAAGGTCGCCAGGTGTTTTGAAAGGGCCTTGCGTGAGCACTCGGGAATGAACGGCCCGAAATGGATGGAAGCATGGAAAGATGCAACAGCATATTATGAAAACGATTCCGAGCTGAAGGATTGCAAAGGATCTTCCAGGGAACGGATCAAGAGGGCTTTGGAGGAGCTGCGTTTCTGGCTTGGGGAAGAGCGATACGAGCCGGATAAGGGAATGCCGGTCTTGGTCATCAAGGAAATCTGCTCAAGGGTGGCGCGCTGGGCGGCTTCACGAGGGGAACAGGAAGGGGACGGCTTGCTTCGTGAATCAGCCTCTCTTGCCAGAGCCGTGTCCGATGCAGTCGGCGCCACGGGCTTTGACAAGGTGACGCGGCCTCAACTGGACCGCATTCTGGATTCAGTGGTTGGCGAAGGGCTGGAACATCCGGGCGTTTATCCTCAGGCGGCACGGTGGTCGCAGGTGATAAGTCCAGGCCAGATCATGGGGGTGATGGACACCCTTTTCTGGTGGAACTTCACTTCCCCGAATACCTCTCCTATTCATATTCCCTGGACATTGGATGAGAAAAACCGGCTAAGCTCCATGGGGGTGCAACTGGAAGAGGCGCGGCACAGGAGATTGCGGGAGGTCAACTCATGGCATCGGGCTGTACAGCATACATCAGGTCACCTGGTTTTGATGGTTCTGAAAGACATTGCAGGAGAACGCTTCACCATTCATCCAATATGGGATGAAATCCGCTTCCTTCTGGAGCTTAACGAAACGGATATCAAGAAAATCCGCTTCGACGCTGCTCATATGTGGAAGATGGAAAATCCTTTTCTTCTTGGCAATACTCTCACCCGCAGACCTCTGGTCATGACTCCACCGCCCGGGGCCCGGAGGGTATGGGTCATTCCTGATTCAAGTGCCTGTAACAGAGAGCGTGAATCGCCCTCAAGCATGAAAAAGCTGATTGAGTGCCCTCTTGCGTGGGTGTTCCAGTACGCACTCAGGCTCTATGCAGGAGATCTGGTTTCCCTCCCGGATGGCAGCCGTATGATGGGTACGCTCGGCCATGCCGTAATTGAGACGATATTTTCCGAATGCCTGTTTTGGGGGTCATTATGGGCTTAACAATGACAGGAACATCCTGAGAGAGTTCAAATCAAGTGTTCTTTCATGGTTTAATCTGAAAGAAAACATATCTAGTGTCTGAACGGAAAAACCGTTCAGACACAATTTTGAATTCTAAATTTTGAATTTTGAATTAAAAAAGGAAATAACCTTAACATGTTAATTGTCCCTGACCTAAATTGAGAAAGCAAAATTTGGGGTTTCCGTTCAGGGACTATCTAAGTCGTCAAGTAAAAATAACTTATACATCTTGCTTGTCCTTTCGCTTCTTTTCTGTTAGGCAACTCACCTGTCCGACGGGGTGAATCCCTCTGGCTTATAACCTGGATTAAGGTGGTATACTGCTGGTAAACTGCGGTAATTCTCATCAAAATCCAGTCCATAACCCACCAGGAACCCGCGAGGGATATCGAACCCAACGTAATCCACTTCTATCGGCACTTTTCTTCGCTCTTTTTTGTCGATCAAACAGCAAATTTTGACAGAAGCCGGATTGTGCAGATTCAGGAGCTCTTTCAGGTATTTGAGTGTGTAACCTGTATCTACTATATCCTCCACAACCAGGACGTCCTTGTCCTTAATGTCGAGTTCTGTGTCCTTGGTAAAGCTTATCCGGCCCGACGACTCTGCCTGAGAGCCATAACTGGCTAGGCGCACGAAGTCGATCTTCAGAGGATTCTTTATATGTCGGATAAGATCTGCCATGAAAATAAAGGCCCCGTTAAGAATTCCGATGAGCACCAGGGGACGTCCATGATAATCCTTGGAGATTTGCTCTCCCAACTCATGTACCCGCACCTTAATGGTTTCAGATGACAAGACCTCCTGAAGTTGATCCTTATTATCCAAGATTAATCTCCTCTCAAGTTTATTTCCTTTTTTAAATTCAAAATTCAAAATTTAGAATTCAAAATTGTGTCTGAACGGTCTTTTCGTTCAGACACTAATTATCCTCTCTCAACAGTCTTCCTTGACAGCCTGCTTTTGTAAATTAACTTACATATGCATTGTTTGCCAGTGCCAGCTTAAAAAATATGGAGGTCAAATTCTTTATGCCAATTTATGAATTTACATGCAAGAAGTGCAACAAGATTTTCGAAAGTCTTGTGCTTTCATCCAGGGATATTAAGGGAATTCAATGTCCTGAGTGCGGGTCAGAGGAAGTGGAGAAGATGGTATCGAGCTTTAGCTCTGGTTCATCAACAGGGCCGGTTCCCGGCGGTCTGAGTAGTGCATCGAGCTGCAGCTCCTCCCGCTTTACGTGAGCTTGACATTTCCAGCCGTTGGCTGATCAATCAGAAATTATCAGGTAGAGCTTCTTGTAAATCCAGGGCGTATCTCTTACATTCTGCCTTTTGAAATTATGTAATTTCTCAATAACTCAGGGTAAGATGTCCGGATTCCTGCCTTTGCGGGAATGACGATTGGGTGTGAGTACCTGTCATTCCGGCGAAAGCCGGAATCCATTGGATAGTCGCAAAATATGATTTGCCCGGACTTATTGAGAAGTTACGAAATTATTTTATAAGTATTTGATTTTCGTTCAGGAAAATTACTGAGGATGTCAGGCGTTTTATGTTACAGGTAGAAGATCTTTGGGTAGAAGTACAGGGCAGGGAGATCCTCAAGGGGATCGACCTCCGGATAGGACCGGGCGAGACACACTGCCTGTTTGGTAAAAACGGTTCGGGGAAAACAACGTTGCTCATGACCTTGATGGGTTTTTCCGGTTACAATGTCAAGCACGGTCGCATACTCTTCAAGGGAGAGGATATTACACACCTGCCAATTAACGAAAGGGTCAAACTTGGCCTCGGGCTGTCCTTTCAGCGCCCTCCTACCTTGAGGGGCGTAAAGCTTAAGAACTTGTTGGCCTTATACAGCAAGGAAAGCGATGCCGGGAGCGAGTTAGCTCTTGCTTATAATTTTGAGGATTTCCTGGGAAGACAAGTGAATCTCGGCTTTTCCGGTGGTGAGATAAAAAAATCCGAACTGCTCCAGCTTTTGGCCCAGAGTCCTGATCTGTCGCTTCTTGATGAGCCGGAATCCGGTGTAGATATTGAGAATCTGGATGTGATATGTCAGATGATCCGCAAGCTGTTACAAAAAGAAGTACGCAAAAACCGCCAGAAGTCCGGTCTGATAATTACCCACACCGGGCTTATACTCAACTACGTAAATGCTGACAGGGGACATGTCATGCTGAACGGGCAGATATACTGCCATGGAAACCCCCGGGATATATTTGAGAGGATCAAGAATTATGGCTATGAAGAGTGCGCCAAGTGCCGTTTATTCGAACAGGGCTCTAAGATATGAATTATTCAGAAAACCATTACAATACAAACGAATTAAGTGATGAGGACCTGCTGGAGACCTTCACGCCTGCCTCTGAGGTAGAGGGACCAAAAGATATAGGGGAATTTGAAGAAGAAGAGATTGAAAGACTCAGGCAGACCGGAATCGATCTTACAGGTCTGAACAGGGCAGGTACCTTTATTCAGACAAACGGCAGTGTCCAGAAGTGTGATTGTGAGTCACAGGGCGTAGAGCTGCTTCCCATCACAGAGGCGCTCAAGAAATACAACGGCCTCAAGGACTATTGGTGGAAGCTTATATCACCAGAGAAAGATTCTTTTACCAGTGAAGCTGACCAGGAACTCGATAATGGTTATTTTATTCGGGCCCTTCCTGGTGAAAAGGTTATTTATCCACTCCAGACCTGCCTTTACATGCGGAATGAAAATATAGCCCAGCGCGTTCACAACATAGTGATAGCAGAAGAGGACTCTGAGCTACATATCATCACAGGATGCTCTACCCATCCCCATCTGAAGTCAGGGCTGCATATAGGGATATCTGAATTTTATGTCAAGAAGGGGGCAAAGCTCACCTTTACTATGGTCCATAACTGGGGTGAAAATGTCTACGTGAGGCCCCGTACGGGTATCAGGGTAGAGGAGGACGGCGTCTTTCTCTCTAATTACATTTCCCTTAAGGGAGTAAAGTCCATCCAGACCTTTCCAACAGCCACTCTTGCCGGTCCAAATGCCGTGGCCCGCTTTAACTCGGTCATCGTGGCCCATGAGGGCTCAGATATAGACACTGGTGCCAAGGTCATACTTAAAGCCCCCGGAAGCAGGTCCGAGATAATATCCAGGACCATATCTTTCGGTGGCCGGGTAGTGGCCAGGGGACACCTTATCGGCCTTGCCTCTAATATTAAGGCGCACCTTGAATGCCAGGGCCTGATATTGGCGGAACATGGCGTAATTCACGCTATACCCGAGCTTGAGGCCCATGTGGCGGATGTGGATATGTCCCACGAAGCAGCCGTAGGCCGAATCGCCAAGGAAGAGATCGAATACCTCATGGCCCGGGGTCTTAATGAAGAAGAGGCTACATCCACCATAGTCCGGGGATTCCTGGATGTAAAAATCAACGGTCTGCCCCCGGAGCTGAATAAAGAGCTGCAGGATGTTGTGGAAGAGTGCCATAAGGGAATGTGACAATTGGGTGATTTAGTGATTTAGTGATTGGGTAATTTGTCGTGAAAATAGGTCTGGCACAGTATGATCCTACAATAGGGGCCTTTAAGCACAATGTGGCCCAGATGGTTAGACTTGCCGAAAATGCCAGGGATGATGGGTGTGAATTGGTCATATTCCCTGAGTTTGCAGTATGTGGTTATCCCCCGCGGGACCTGCTTGAACGTAAAGAGTTTATACAGGACAACCTGCAGGCCATGGATTGGCTGATGTCCGAGGTGAAAGGGATTGCTGTCCTGTGTGGTTGCGTTTCACTAAATACCAAAAGGGCAGGGAAACCTATACACAATACGGCCATCCTGTTTGAAGAGGGAAAGATCCTGGCCAAGGTGCACAAGCGGCTCCTCCCCAGCTACGATATTTTTGATGAAACCAGGTACTTTGAGCCAGGGATGGAGAGTATGCCGGTCTCCTTTAAAGGACTCTCTCTTGGCATTACGATATGTGAGGACATCTGGAACGATAGCGACATCTTCCCTGAACATAATTATCCTGTAAACCCTGTGGCTGAACTGGCAAAAAAAGGGGCTGATATCTTTATCACAATAAATTCGTCTCCATTTGACATAGAAAAAGCCGCCTTTCGTTATCATATCTTGAGTCACCTTGCAGTCAAATACCGCAGGCCTTTTTTGTATATCAATGCAGTCGGAGGGCAAGACTGCCTGATATTTGACGGTAGCAGTATGGCAGTTGATCATACTGGGAAGATCATGGCCCAGGCAAAGGATTTTACAGAAGATTTGGTCACAGTCGATACAGACGACCTGCAAGGTGAAATACGTATAGTCTCGGCCTCTAAGGAAGAGGCTGTGATCAAGGCCCTGGAGCTGGGCCTGAAAGACTACACAACCAGATGCGGTTTCAGCAAGGTCGTGCTGGGCCTGAGCGGCGGGATAGACTCTTCTGTAACCGCCGCTGTTGCCGCACAGGCCCTTGGCCCTGAAAATGTGCTGGGAGTGATAATGCCCTCTCCTTATACATCAGAGGCAAGTATTGAGGACGCAGAGGCCTTGGCTCGAAACCTGGAAATCCGGACCATTACAATTCCCATATCGGACATCTTTGATTCATATCTTAAGACCCTTGAGCCGGTTTTTTCCGGAAAAGAACGGAATATTACTGAGGAAAACATACAGGCCAGGATCAGGGGCAACCTGCTCATGGCCATATCCAACAAGTTCGGCCACATGGTACTCTCTACTGGCAACAAGTCGGAACTTGCAGTTGGGTATTGCACGCTCTATGGGGATTTGAGCGGGGGCTTTGCCCTTATCTCTGATTTGCCCAAAACTATGGTCTATAAAGTGGCCGAATATCTTAACTCAGAGGAAGGAATAATCCCCAAGCGGGTGCTGACAAAGGCCCCTTCAGCAGAGCTAAGGCCAGGGCAGAAGGACCAGGACGATCTTCCACCCTATGATATCCTTGATGCAATCCTTGAAAAATATCTGGAACAGAACATCTCACCTGACCGGATAATCGCAGATGGTTTTCATCCGGATACAGTATACAGAATTGTTCAGATGATCGACCGTAGCGAGTACAAACGTCATCAGGCCCCTATGGGCCCGAGGGTCACTACCAGGGCCTTTGGGTATGGTCGCAGGTATCCGGTTTGCCATGGATATGGAAGAGAATTAAAAGTTAAGAATTAAAGATTAAGAGGTGGGAATTGTTTTGGGAAAAGGAATTTTTATATCGGAAATCCGGCCTGCTGCTTCCGTGGAGGGGCTTTTTTGTGTCAGTTCCAAGCGGATGCTTGAGACAAGGAATAAAGAACCCTATCTGGCCATTACTCTCACTGACCGGACCGGTGAGATTGAGGGCCGGGTCTGGGAAGGGGCCAAACAGCTTGACACAGTGTTTGCTCAAGGAGATTACGTCCGGATTAGGGGAGAAGCCCAGAAATTTAGGGACATTACTCAGCTAAAGATCACTCATCTGGAATCAGTAGGGGAAGACAGCGTGGACCCCGGCCTTTTTCTCCCTGTTACTCAGGCTGACACTAATGAACTCTGGTCAGAGTTCAGGAAGTTTATCAAGGGGATCAAATCCGATGACTTAGCCTCTTTGTTAAATGGAATTTTCAAGGACCGGAAGATCAGCGAGGCGTTTAAACTGGCACCGGCAGCAAAGAGAATGCACCATGCCTATATTGGTGGACTGTTGGAGCATAGCGTCTCGGTGGCGAGGCTGGCAAATTCCGTCTGCAAGCTATATCCCTACCTTGATCGGGACCTGTTGGTATCAGCAGCCCTGATTCACGATATTGGGAAAATAGAAGAGTTCACCTTTTCTCGCCCTCCGATAGACTATTCAGACAGGGGCAGACTCCTTGGTCATATTGTATTGGGTATCTCTATTATTGACAGCTTTGTTGCAAGACTCGGCATAAAAAATTCCTCTCAGCAGATAGTTGCCCTGAAACACCTCGTACTCAGCCATCACGGTCAGAAGGAGTTTGGCGCGCCTGTGCTTCCTATGATGGAGGAGGCCATAGCACTAAATTATATAGATGATTTAGATGCCAAACTGAACTATCTTGGAAAGCTGAAAAAAGATATTTCCGGGTCGACTTATGGTTGGACTGAGTACCAGAGGCTCTTTGAGCGTTACTTCTACCTTCCAAGTCTGGACGAAGTAGCGGAGGACAAAGTCCGGTCCGATACCCAACCCAGCCTGTGGTCCAAGAAAAAAACAGTGTGAACAGGCAAGTACCGGCTGATATTTCAGGCCAGGAAAGGGCTATCCGGGTCTTCGGCCGCATGATGAAAAAGGGTTTTTTGGCCCATGCCTATTTATTGGTGGGATCTCCCGGAGCCGGTAAAGAGGCCTTGGCTTTTTCCCTTGCGAAGTTGCTCCTGTGTGAAAAGCCGTATCTCGGAGAGGATCTTCCAAGCCCATGCGGCAGTTGCGCGGGGTGCCTCAAGTTTGACCACCAGACCCACCCTGATCTTGTAATCCTGAAGCCTCAAGGGGCAATGATAAAACTGGACCAGATCCGTGATCTGCAAAGGGCCCTGTCCTTTTTCCCCCTGGATTCTCAACGCAGAGTATGTCTCATACTGGAGGCTCAAAAAATAAATCTTCCAGCTGCGAATGCCCTTCTGAAGACCCTGGAAGAACCCCCTGCCGGGAACCACCTTATCCTCACGGCCACTTCGGTCAGGACCCTCCTGCCTACTATCGTATCCCGCTGCCAGGTAATACATTGTGAAGGCCTGTCAGTCAGCGCACTTATGGAGCGCATTAAAAAAGAAAGACTTTGCCCCTCTGACTCAGCCCAATTCCTGGCCCGTTTTTCAGAAGGCAGCATCTCCAAGGCCAAAGATTTGCTTGAGCAGGATATTCTTTCAGTGAGGGAAGGCTTGCTTAAATTTCTGAAAAGTAAGAAGGAAAGCGCACTTTTTATGCTATTTGTCCTGTCAAAGCGGATTTCAAATAAACGGGAGAATATCCTCTTTGCTGTACAGATAATCCGCACTTTTCTCAGGGATCTGATGATGCTTAAAGGGCTCTGGAAGAAAGACAGGAAAAAACCAAAAGAACTAGGTGTTCAGATACTTTTCAACCCTGATTACGAGAATGAGCTTCAGGCGATCTCTCATCGATTTAGTTCCCAGGACCTGGCCGAGTATTGCCAATGGCTGGATAAAGTGGAATGGTTGCTGGATCGAAACATAAGCAGGGAGTTCCTGGCAGAGTCTGTTCTTATTTTCTGGATAAGGAAACGCAGATAATTCCTTTCAACTTGCTCCTTCGCAAGTTTTTCCATCTCCTTCCAGAACTCCGTATTCTCCACGCGAAGGAAGTCGTCTTTATTTTCCTCTGAACCCGTTACCTGTCTAAAGCTTTTCCAGTGTGTGCACTTTTTCCTTTTGTCCAGCCACCACGAGGGTATCTCCCTCACGGATAAGGTAGCCGGAAGAAGGGACGATTATCTGTGGATCGCGCCCTTCACCATGTGTACGGATAAAAACCACTTCTATGCCATGGCGCACACGGACGTCCAGCCCCTTTAGGGTCTTGCCAATAAATCTCCTGGGCGTCAAGATTTCGGCCAGTACATAATCGCTGCCGATATTTACCTCATGCAACTTGTCCAGTGCGCCGGCCATGCTTGCAACGGCGCCGGCCATATCTCTGTGGGACATCTCGCGATTATAAGCCTTGATCACATTCTGTTCGCCGAGAGATCCTAAAAGCCTGTTAGGATCAGAGCGATCCACAACAGGGATCTCCTCCACCCCTTTGGCGCTCATAATTTGGGCCGCGACATCAAGGGTTTTATCCCCGGTCACGGCAGGCAGGTCTCTGGTGATGAGATCCACCGCAGTCACCGTCTCCCGCAATTCTGGATGCTGTAAGATGGACATGCGGAGCTTGGAAAGCGAAATCGCCCCCATGAGCTGTTGATTTTTGTCAACCACGAAAAAGGCATCGTGAGAGCTACGGAGGACGATGTCCAGGACATCCCTAAGGGTGGTTGAGGCAGGCATTACCTCTGGTCTTTGGTCCATAGTATCTCGAACGTGGAGGGTCCTGAGTACATTTGGGTCCTCTTCTCGAAAGATGTCCACGCCCTTGCGCCGAAGCTTTAGCGTATAGATCGTATCCCGTTTCAACAGGCCTGCCAAAACCGTGCTGACCACACAGGCTGCCATGAGCGGAGGGATAATTGTGTAGTCATTTGTTAGCTCGAAGACAATGATAATCGAGGTAATCGGTGCACGAGTCGCTGCGGCTACGACAGCCCCCATAGCCACCAGGGCGTAAGCCCCGGAACTCGCAGTCATGTCCGGCAGGAATTGGTGAATAAAGGTCCCCAACAGTCCACCGATCATGGCCCCCATAAAGAGAGACGGGGCAAATATACCGCCAGAGCCCCCTGAGCCGATGGTAACCGTAGTAGCCATCATCTTGGCAAAGAGCAGGATCAGGAGCAGACCCACTGAGATAGAGCCGGTCAGAGCGGGATTAATGGTCTCGTAACCCACTCCAAAGACCTGTGGAAACCAGATGCCGATAGCCCCGACCACCGCCCCGCCCAGGGCCGCCTTAATATACTCCGGCAATGGAATCCAATCAAAGAAATCCTCAGTGGCATATAGAATCACAACGAAAGCCACTCCCACCAGGCCGGCGGCCAATCCAACCACCATATACAAGGGGAGTTCATATGGGCTTATCAGACTGTAAGGGGGCACCACGAAGGAGGGAAAGTCGCCCAAGAAATGACGCGAAACCGCTGTGGCTACCACAGATGAGATAACGATGGGCATGAACCGCGGTATGCGGAAATCACCGAGTATGATCTCTGTGGCAAACAGTGCCCCTGCCATTGGGGCGTTAAAGGTAGCCGCGATGCCTGCGGCGGCACCACAACCCACCATGGTCCGGAGTTGATGTGTGGATACCTTGAACATTTGTCCAATGGAGGAGGCCAATGCCGAGCCGATTTGCACAATAGGTCCTTCGCGCCCCACCGATCCACCTGATCCTATACACAGGGCGGAGGCCAAAATCTTTACCGCTACGACCCTGGGGCGGATGATGCCACCTTTTACGAACACCGCCTCCATTACCTCTGGCACGCCGTGGCCTTTGGCCTCCCTGGCGAAGAAGTATACCATCGGCCCTACAAAGGCCCCGCCAACTATAGGTGCTGCAAGACGCCAGTACCAGGGAAGCCCCATGGCCAGTGTCACCAGGTCCTTTCCCTCACCGAAAAAAATGGCTTGAAAGACCTTGATAAGCTGCCGGAAACCGACGGCACCAAATCCACCGGCAAGCCCGCAGACTACTGCGGCCAGGAGCATGAACAAGGGCTCACGAAGCCTTGTGCCCAAGGCTAGAGGCCTATCTGTTCTTGGCGGTTCTGGAGATTGAGTATGGCTCATAGGTTTAATGCACGGGCTACAACTTGAGTCCCTTTCTCAGATCATCTTTCCTTATCAGACATACGTGCAGATTTGTCAAAGAAATCGGGATAGACTCCTGTGTATATTTGACTTTTAACATATTATATCCAGAGATATTGGAAAATCGTTTTTTTTCTTGAATTAGCCGCCTGCGGCGGGACTTTTTTTGACAAGATTTACAGGATTGTCAGGATAAATAAAAATTATGGCAAGGCAATCCAGGAGACAGGATAGAAATACCGGGATTGGTAATCGATTACAAATTGACATCCCGGCAACTGATCACTAATCTTTTTGAAGAGGTCTGATGAAACAGGAGATCGATCAAATAATATCTTGTGATGAGGCAGCCAAGTCCACTGTTAATAATGCAAAAAAGGAGGCAGAGGACCTGGTGGCAAAGGCAAAACAAGACGCCGATACCTTGCAATCTGAGCTTGAAGCAAGACTTGATGAAGTAAGAAAAAGGGAAATTGCCCCTATTCTTGAAAAAAGTCAGATACAGGCCCAGGAGACTATGGCACAGGCAGAGAGATACATCCAGGGGCTTAAAGACCGGGTGGCCCTCAGGAAGGCTCGGATAGTCGAGGATTTTATTTCAGAGGCCCTCGGAGAGGCATGGTCCCCAAAACAAGAATCGCAAGAACAGCAATTATGATACTGGCCGCAGCCAGATATGCCTATCCAAACGCAAAAGTAAGGGCCTTGCGCAGCAGGCGATTTACTGCCCAAGACCGCCATTTCCTTCTGGAGACAAAAGATTTTTCTTCTTTCCTGGCATATCTTGCAACTACTCCATATGGACGTGTACTTCCAGACCTTGAAGATAGGATACCTGATCCAGGGGTGCTGGAACGTCAACTGGCCCGGTCCCTTATGGAGGACTATGCCAAGGTTACAAGGTCCTTACGTGGACAGAGGGAGCAAGAGCTAGTCCTTGCCCTCTTCTCACGCTTTGAGTCAGAAAATCTCAAGGTCCTTTTACGCGCCCTGTTCTCAGGCCTTGAGAAACAGACTGTTGCCCATCTCCTGTATCCGCTGGGGAAGCTGAGCACCTTGCCGTGGGATGACCTTTGGGCGTGTAACAATCCTGCAGAGGTCGCGGATTTGCTGATTCGCAATCCTTTTGGACAGGCACTTAAACATGCCATTCCCCAGTTTAATGTCCAGGGAAGACTATTTCCCCTGGAAATGGCCCTTGACCTTTCCTGCTTTCAGAGACTCAAACAGGCCATCTCCGGCCTGAGGAGCAGATCTGACAGAAAAGCTGCAAAAAGGATCCTGGGACCTTATGTAGATATGCTCAACATCTCGTGGGTAATAAGACTCAAAATTCACTATGGGTTGAGCCATGAAGAGATAGTCAACTATAGTCTTTCCGGAGGTGAGCTGCTCACACTCTCACACCTGCACCGGTTGGCACGGGCAGAGGACATCTCCTCATTTATGGAACAGATACCCCGTTCTATTCAGAAAGAGGTGGTAGAAGTCCGTGATTGGGAGGATTTTCACATATATCTTGAGGCGTGGCTTCTTCGTCTCATTGCTCGGCTCTTTGCGGGACCGCCATTTCATATAGGCATAGAGATATGCTTTTTCCTGGAAAAGGAAATGGAACTTACAAGTCTTATCACCTTGCTTGAGGCAAAGGTACAGGGACTTTCCCCTGATAAAACAGTAAAAAAGCTGCCCATACAATTTTCCGGGGTCGCTCATGTTTAGACCGGTCAAGCTTACGAGGCTGACTGTCCAGGTCCCTGAAGACCAGATCTCGGCAGTCATGGCCGTCCTTGGAGATTTCCGCCTCCTTCACCTGATCAGGGTGGAAGAGACACACCTTGGTCACCTGGGTTATGTGGCCCATATTGATACATCTCTCCTTGAACACTATGACCGTTTGCTCGCCAGGGCAAACAGGCTTTTGAGAGAGATCGGGCCGGCAGGTCCTTCGCCTGGCATCAGAAAGGTGCCCCGACCGGACAAGGCCGTCTTTCGCCTGGAGGAAGAGCTTGCGCACATAGAAAAGGAGGCATTGGAGCCCCTGGAGCGGGAAAAAAAGGCAAAAAACGCCATTTCTGAACATGAAGCCCTGATTGCCAAGTTGCAGCTCCTGGAACCTGCAAAGATAGACCTTGACCGCTTGCATGACCTGAAATACGTGACATGGAGGGCCGGACTGATTCCAGAAGAGAATCTCAATAAGCTGGAACAAAGCCTTGTGGATACGCATCACACCCTCATCCCGGTCGGCCGCAAGGAACGAAGAGTAGTCCTGCTGGCAATGTCTCTAAAAGAAGATGAAGAGGCGCTCTTAAGGGCACTTAAGAGCGCCTTCTGTGACCCCTTGGAACTGCCTCCCGGGATTCATGGTACTATAGAAAAAGTCCTGGATCGCAAATCCTCTGAGTTGGAGCATTTAAAGACCAAGCTTACCGGTCTTGATACCGAATGGGCAGAGCTTACCCAGAAATACGGTACAAGGCTCAAATCCCTGCGTGAGGAGATACTACTTGCTATGCAGCTCCTCAAGGCGCAGGCCAAGTTTGGACAGATCGATCACACATATCTCCTTACTGGGTGGATACCGATTGCACTCTTTGAGGAATTAAAGAAACGTATCATCAAGGTCACGTCCGGCAAGGTCCTGGTGGATCAGGTGGACCCGGAGGACATAAAAGAGGTTCGATCCGGTATCCTCAAGATACCCATACTCTTCAATAACCCCATGCTTATCCGCCCCTTTGAACGGTTGACCACTCTGTACGGCACCCCTTCTTACGAAGAGATGGAGCCCACGGTCTTTCTTGCAGTAAGTTTCCTTCTCCTCTTCGGGATGATGTTCGGGGACATGGGGCACGGGGCCGTACTCTGTGGTATAGGCTACTATGTATTCAGAAAGATGTACCGTTACATAGATTATGGAATTATACTTATGGAGTGTGGGGTGTCGTCCATGATATTCGGTCTCCTTTACGGCAGTGTTTTTGGTATGGAAAATCTTTTCCCAGCGCTCTGGATGCACCCAATGGAGGAGATCAACCGCTTTATGGTGATGTCGGCCTTTCTTGGGATCGGTATTATCAGCCTGGGACTGATCCTTAATCTTATAAACGTCATCCATCAGCACCGTTATGGAGAACTCCTCTCGACATCTGGTCTGGCCGGTGCTTTGCTTTACTGGCTTGGTGTGGGCCTCGTTGTGCGTTACCTCCTGTCAGGAGGGCTGGGCCCCTTTGAAGTGATATTCGCAAAGGTGGCAGCAGGGGCGCTGATCATCCTGATGATCCTCCAGCGTCCGGTCAGGGCCGTGCTAGCCCAGCGCCGCACCGGGAAAAAGGGGGAACGCATCCCGCCAGGTCTTGGGGGAACTATTCTGGAATCATTTATAGAGGTTTTTGATGACCTTTTGAGATATCTGACCAATACCGTTTCCTTTGTCCGTGTTGCGGCCTTTGCACTCACCCATGCGGGCCTCTTTATAGCGGTCTTTTCCCTGGCCGACATGGTAAGGGGCATCCATGGCGGAGGGCTCTTTTACTGGGTGACCTTGATAATCGGCAATGTGTTCATAATAGCCCTTGAAGGCATGGTAGTATCCATACAGACAATACGACTTGAGTACTATGAATTCTTCAGCAAGTTTTTCCGGGGAGGGGGAAAGCCTTTCCAGCCCCTCCTTGAAGAAGAATAAATCAGGAGGCATTTACCAATGAGGATTAAAAGGCCCTTATTCTGGATATCAGGCTGGTTTTTGACCTTACTTCCGTGTATCGCCTGGGCACAGGAGACCGCAGCCGGGGCCGGGGCATCTGCAGAGGAGACAAAATGGGGATATTTCTCTGCTGCCTTGGCCGTTGGGGCCTCATCGATCGCTGCCGGTATTGCCGTGGCAATAGTAGGGTCTGCTGCAATGGGGGCTATCAGTGAAAGGCCTGAGATGGCGGGCCGTGCCTTGATCTTCGTGGGCCTGGCAGAGGGAATAGCAATATATGGACTGATCGTGGCTATCATGATCCTGGGGAAGCTATAGATGTCGAAACTGGAAATTCGAAATTTGAAATTAGGTAACGCATCTACATCTTTGTGTTTTTTCCAATTTCAAGTTTCAAGTTTCAAATTTCACTGCCAAAATACAAGATCAACAAAGTATAAACTACTTTTGACTTGTCGTGAAGGATATCTAGGGATGCTTAGAATATGCATATCCTGGTCATAGCAGATCATCTGACATGCATGGCCTTCTCCCTGGGAGGTATAGATACACGAACGGTCAAGACCAAGGAAGATGCCGTGGCTGCCCTGAAGTCTGCCCAAAACAGCCCCGACATCGGCCTGGTATTGATCACCGAAAGGATAGCCGACTCTGTTCGCTCAAAGGTAGATGAAATAGTCTTTAAGCTCCACAAGCCCCTGGTGGTAGAGATCCCTGATACAGAAGGCCCTCTGCCGGACCGACGTTCTACAGGGGAACTTATGGTAAGCCTGATGAGACGCTGAGAAGGAGAAAGATCGTGCCGCTACCTGATCAAACGTCGCTGCTATGCAGGGCAATTAGAGAAAAGGGCCAGAAAGAGGCCGGGGAGATCCTCTCCAGGGCCAGGGAACAGGCAAAACGTATCTTACAGGAAGCCAAGGAGAATACGCATGGGGAACTCGAAGAGCGTGTGTCTCAAGAGCGTCAATCTGCATATCAGCATGCCCAACGGGTCGTGAGCGCTGCGGAGCTGAAGGCCGGAAAACAGGTGATGGTCACAAGACAGGTGCTCCCAAAAGAGGTATTTGAGGAGGCGGAAAAGAGGCTTTCAGCCCTCCGGGAGGACCAGGGGTACCCCAATATATTGAGGCTTCTTGCGATTCATGCTGTCTCAAGCCTGCCCGAAGGGCACTGCTGGATTCAGGTGAGAAAAAGCGATCAGGGTCTATTTTCTCAAGACATGCTCATAGATCTATCAAAAGAGACAGGACAAACTGTAGAATTTCTCCCAGAGTCGGCAGACATTAACGGAGGATGCCTTGCCTTTGGCGCTAACAAAAAAGTCCTTGTAGATTTCTCCTTTGATGCCCTGCTTAAAAGGGCGGAGCCCAAACTCAAGGAGCTGATGGCTAACATACAGAAATAGCCGTTGAATGTTCGGTATTGGGTATTCGTTTTTCATTCGATGTTGGACGTTCATCTTTTTTTGTGTTTTCGTGATTGATTTTGAGTAATTTCTTAACCGCATAGGTCGAAAAAAACCGGTATTAAGCATGAAATCCGCCACACAGCAACCACTTGTCATCATGATCAGCGGCCCTGTAGTGAAGGCCCGCCCTGCTCACAGGTTTTCAATGAACGAGATGGTGGAGGTCGGTGACGAACGGCTGGTGGGTGAAGTCATTGATCTTGACGAGGACCTTGCCACCATCCAGGTCTACGAAGACACCACTGGTCTGCGGCCCGGGGCCGATGTATATGCCAAGGGCCTTCCTCTGTATGTGGAACTCGGACCAGGACTTATAGGTGAAATTTTTGACGGGGTCCAGCGTCCCCTTGAAATACTTCATGAAAAATGGGGGGACTTTATACGCCGGGGAAAGACCGGAACCGCCCTTCCAAGGGACAAAGTATGGCAATTTACCCCATCTGTAAGGCCTGGTGCCAGGGTCTCACCAGGCGAAATCCTGGGTGAACTGCCGGAGTCAAAGCTCATTACACACAGGATTATGGTCCCTCCCAGTGTACAGGGTACTTTGGAACATATCGTGTCCAAGGGGGACTATACCCTTGATGATGTCATTGCCGTAATCCGGTCCCCTTCTAATAAAATTCATGAACTCACGCTGTTCCACAGATGGCCGGTAAGAAAAATCCGTCCATACCGGGAAAGGCTGGTACCCTCTGAGCCCCTCATAACCGGGCAGAGGGTAATAGATACCTTTTTCCCTCTGGCGAGGGGTGGTACCGCAGGCATACCAGGGGGCTTTGGGACAGGGAAAACCGTCACCCAACACCAGCTCTCCAAGTGGGCAGATGCGGATATTATAGTCTACATCGGCTGTGGAGAGCGGGGAAACGAGATGACAGGGGTCCTTGTGGACTTGCCCAAATTGGTGGATCCACGGACCCAGCACCCCCTCATAGAAAGGACAATTCTCATTGCCAACACTTCGGATATGCCTGTAGCTGCCCGGGAAGCCAGCATCTACACCGGGGTCACCATAGCGGAATATTATCGGGACATGGGCTATGACGTTGCCCTCATGGCAGATTCCACCTCAAGGTGGGCCGAGGCCCTGAGGGAGATATCCGGTCGACTGGAAGAGATGCCTGCTGAGGAAGGTTTCCCTGCCTATCTGGCAAGCAGGCTTGCCGCCTTTTACGAACGTGCGGGACAGGTGGTGTCACTAGCGGGCAAAAAGGGCTCAGTGACCCTCATAGGTGCTGTTTCACCCCCTGGAGGAGATTTTTCTGAACCTGTAACTATGCATACCAAGCGCTTTGTCCAGTGCTTTTGGGCCCTTGACAAAGAACTTGCAAGCGCCAGATACTTTCCTGCTATAAATTATCTTCAGAGCTATTCCGCCTATATCCCAGCGGTTGAGCCGTGGTGGACGGAGAAGGTGGGTAGTACATGGAAGTCCCTGAGGGGAAAGACCATCAACATCCTCCAGGAGGATTCAAGACTGCAAAATATCGTAAAATTACTAGGAGAGGCGGCCCTGCCTGATGATCAGAAAAGGATTATCGAGGGGGCAAGGCTCATAAAGAACGACTTTCTGCAACAGAGCGCTTTTGACCCGGTGGATACCTATGCCGGCCCGGAAAAGCAGTTCCTCCTGCTTGATATCATACTACACTTTATTGAGCGCCTGGCCGACGTGGTAAAGGCCCGGATCCCTTTGTTCAGGGCCGTGGAGCTTCCTGTGGTAGTTGAGATTCACAGGCTGAAGTTTACCCAGCGGGGTGATGACCCGGGTCCCTTCATGTCCATTAAGGAACAGATAGACAAGGAAATCAATGCACTTCTCCATAGGCAGGACACTTAGTATCTGAACGGCAAAGCCGTTCAGATACAATTTTGAATTCTAAATTTTGAATCTTGAATTTAAAAAACGAAACAACCTTAATATGTTAATTGTTCATGACCTAAATTGAGCAAATAAAATTTACTTGAATGATTCGTTGGGTTTCGCTTGTTGAAATTATATTTTTGTAAGTGCCTGATTTTAGTAGTGTAGGTCGGGTTAGCGAAGCGTAACCCGACAAATTCAATGATATAGAATGCAATATCGCCGAGCATATATTAATGGAAGTAGTTATTTTTTTACTGTCGTAACAGAAGGAAGACAAAAGTTATTTGTTAATGAAATGAATGTAGATATATTACGCCAAGCTTTCAGTCATGTTATGAATAAACGACCTTTTGTTATTGATGCTGCTGTAATATTACCTGATCACATACATTGTATATGGACATTGCCTCCAGATGATGCGAATTTTTCAATTCGGTGGCGATTGATAAAGAGTCGGTTTACAAAACATTGTGACAACAAATACAAGATAAAACCTAATTTATCGCGTATTAGAAAAAATGAACAGGCAATATGGCAACATCGCTATTGGGAGCATTTATTACATGATGAATTGGATTTTGAAAATCATGTGAATTATATACATTATAATCCAGTAAAACATGGTTATGTTAATAAAGCGTCAAATTGGAAATTTTCTAGTATTCATCGGTATATTAAACAGGGTGTTATCCCTGATAATTGGGGTTCGTTGGGTGTTTCTTTTTCTGATGAGATTGGAAATGAATGAATGTCGGGTTACGCTTCGCTAACCCGACCTACATGGCTATATGGCTTTAGGCACTATTCCGGTTTATCCGGGTTAGGGTGTAGGGATAAAACAGAAACATGGAAACAGGTAACCGTTCACTGAGTTACAACGCCCTTTTTACCGCAACCTTCCGAACTGTAAGCGTTTACAGGGTGCTGCAGATGCGAGGCGGAGGGTACGCAGACGTACTTCATGTACTTCAAGTGCCCGACAACAAAACAGATGCGGTGCCCTGTGAAGGCTTATGGAAACAGTTACAGGTCCTGCCATGAAAGGGGTCTTGGAATACATAGGCCTTGACAGGATAAGCGGCCCCTTGGTGGTGATAAGCGGTGTCAGAGGTGTCGGTTTTGGTGAGGCTGTGGAGATAGTTCCTTCAGATGGCCAGTCCCGTCAGGGCAGAATACTTTCTATAAGCGAAGACGTTGCCGTGGTGGAGGTATTTGAAGGGACCTCGGGCCTTGCCCAGCTCACCACCAGGGTACGTTTCCTTGGAAGGCCCTTTGAGATAATTGTTTCAAAGGAGGAGGTGCTTGGACGGATTTTTGATGGACTGGGCCGGCCCCTTGATGGCGGGCCTGTCCCATTCAGGGGGGAGAGACGGAACATAAACGGCCTGCCCATAAACCCGGTGGCCCGGGCCTACCCACAGGACTTCATGCAGACAGGCATATCTGCCATAGACGGTATGAACACCCTTGTAAGGGGTCAGAAACTGCCCATTTTTTCCGGAAGCGGCTTGCCGCACAATGACCTTGCGATCCAGATTGTCAGACAGGCAAGGCTCCTTACTGGGGATGAAGGATTTGCGGTGATTTTCGGTGCCATGGGAGTGCGCCATGACGAGGCAGAGACCTTCCGCCGCAGCTTTGAGGAAAGCGGGGTCCTTAAAAACGTGGCCATGTTCTTGAACCTGGCAGATGATCCGACAGTTGAACGGCTCATAACTCCCAGGATCGCCCTCACCGTTGCGGAATACCTGGCCTTTGAAGAGGGAATGCACGTCCTTGTGATCCTGACTGACATGACTAACTACTGCGAGGCCCTGAGGGAAGTGGCCACTTCCAAGGGAGAGGTCCCAAGCCGCAAGGGCTATCCCGGATACCTCTACAGTAATCTTGCCTCTATATATGAGAGGGCCGGACGAATAATTGGCAGACAGGGCTCTGTCACTCAGATAGCTATCCTCACCATGCCGGATGATGACATCACTCATCCTATCCCTGATCTGACAGGGTATATCACCGAAGGCCAGATAGTCCTCGATCGTTCTTTGGCCCAGAGAGGTATCTATCCCCCAATAAACGTATTGCCGTCTCTTTCCCGGCTTATGAGCGATGGTATCGGTGAGGGAAGAACCAGGAAGGACCATAGGAACCTCGCAAGCCAGCTCTATGCTGCCTATGCCCGTGCACGGCAGGTACAGCGGCTTGCATCCATCATAGGAGAAGAGGATCTTTCTGCGACGGACAAACTTTATCTCACTTTTGTAAGGGAGTTCCATGAGCGCTTTTTGCAGCAAGGGACAGACGAAAACCGCACCATAACCCGGACACTGGAACTTGGCTGGGAGCTTGTGATGCTCCTTCCTGAGCAGGAACTCAACCGGGTGAAGCCGGAAGAGATCGAGCAATATGGTAGAATTAAGTGATTAGCTGTTAGCTATTAGCGTTTAGCTTTGAAAAATCATGGAACGTATTCAGATACCCGCAACTAAAAGTAACCTCATTCGCCTAAAAGAAGAGCTGACCCTTGCCCAGGAGGGGCTTGAGCTCCTGGACCAGAAAAAAGAGATCCTTATTAATCGTGTAAGTTTTCTGGCATCAAAGGCGGATCAGGTACGCAAAGAAGTAAATCAACGCCTTCTCAGGACCTATGCCTTCCTCAGAGATGCCCTTTTAGAGTATGGCGAATCTTCGGTCCAGGCCACAGGGCTTGGAGTAAAGAGCGGGGAAAGCGTCGTACTGAGGGAACGTAGTCTTATGGGAGTAGTGCTCCCCCTGGTCCGAATAGATTTTCCACCACACAAGCCGCAATACGGGCTTTATGGAACAGGCAAGTCCATGGACGCCACATCCGAGTCCGTACACAAAGCCATGGAGGTAGTGGCAGAGCTGGCAGAGCTGGAGGTAGGCATTGAGCGCCTCATGGCAGAGCTGAAAAAGACGCTCAAGCGTATAAATGCCCTGGCCCATATCTATGTCCCGACCTACCGGGCAACGATCAAGGCCATGGAAGAAACCCTTGAGGAGAAGGAGCGAGAGGCGCTTTTTCAGCTAAAACAGGTAAGGAAAAAATCCCGAAAAATGGGGGCACATAGATGATAGAGGGAGATAACAGGCTATTTGCCAGGATATTGATCCCTGTCGATGGCTCAAAATTCAGCCTGAAGGCAGTAAGGCTTGCCAAGCGACTGGCAGAGATCCAGGGTTCCGAACTGCTCTTGCTCCACGTGCTGGACACGGCAGTATTCGATCAACTGAGCAGGTTTAACTTCAAGCCCCATAATGAAGTCCGTGCCGACATGGAAGGAAGTGCAAGGGCCTTCCTGGAAGACATGTCCATGGAGGTCAGTC
Source organism: uncultured Thermodesulfobacteriaceae bacterium (assembly GCA_964646435.1). GTDB lineage: Bacteria > Desulfobacterota > Dissulfuribacteria > Dissulfuribacterales > UBA3076 > UBA3076. The sequence continues at coordinate 1,042 of CAZYEJ010000031.1, read as the reverse complement.
AATCCGGCGTTCCGGTCTCCATAACCATCAAGGAGGGGACCCCTCACGAGGTAATCCTTGATGAGGCAATCAGTTGGGGTGCTGATCTCATTGTTGTGGGAAAGCTGGGAAAAAGAGGCGTAAGCAGAATCCTGCTTGGAAGCGTGGCCGAGCGCGTGATCGAGTTTGCCAACCTCCCTGTATTGCTGGTTAATGCTTGAACCTGGATTATGCATGATTCCGCTCCATAGTTTTGGGAAATCCGGCCTCTTGTAACCTGGTCAGGACCTCATCCCTGCTGAGGTCGTACCAGTTGGCATAGGCCTCGGCCACTGCAAAATACCGCCCTGTCCTTATATTTGGGCAAAAGATTTCTTCAACAATGGGAGAAATCCGGGAAACAGAGCTTTCTGGAGCAGTTGGTACTGCCACTACTATCTTCCTTGCCCCTTTTCTACGAACTGTTTCTACACAGGCCAACATAGTGTAGCCTGAGGCAAGACCATCATCCGCCATCAATATTGTCTTATGAAGCACATCGGGAAAAGTAGTTCCCTGACGAAAGATACGATTTCTTTCTTGGAGATCCGTTTTTACCTTGGTTATCTGATCCTCTATTTTTTTTGGAGAAAGCTTAAGAAAGGCGACAAGCTCGTCATTGAGAAAGACATCTCCATCCAGTGTCACGGCACCAAAACCTGCTTCGGGATTTCCGGGTATTGGAATCTTTCTGACAATTATGAGATCAAGGGGCAGCGAGAGGCCCTTTGCCACCTCAAGTCCTATAGGTACCCCACCGGAAGGTATGGCAAGGACAAGGGCATCTTTTGCCTTTTCGTAGTAAGGACTGAGCATTTCTGAAAGTACCTTTCCTGCATCGTCCCTGTCTTTGAAGACAAACTTCTTGTCACGGAGGCTGGATACTTCGCAGATCTTTGCTGCCATTTGGACCTTCTTTTATACTCGTGCCTGATAAAATGCCGGTGTCAGGGACAACTCCTTCTTTATTTAGGAACGTACAATAAATAACTTGAACAAATTAATGTCTTTTTTGCCGTCTTCT
>CAZYEJ010000030.1:0-25464 GCA_964646435.1 uncultured Thermodesulfobacteriaceae bacterium | reverse complement strand
AGCGCCCTTTTTTCTACACTTTTATAATTTTACACAAGATATTATACACTACCTGTAGATGCGGAGAGGATAAAAATTGCCGGATCTGAAGACATGGCAATCATGAAGGAAGTAACCATGGTTTGCGATGAACTATGTGGTGTTTGGGCATCAGAACTGAAAAGGGCAATAAATTTCTATGAAGCAAGCTCAAGCACTGGAGAGTATCCCGCACAACTTTACATCAGTGGGGGTTCTGCCTTTTTAAAAGGGCTTGACATGCTCTTTAACGACATAATAGGCCTGCCGGTGAAAATATTTAATCCCTTACATGGTTTTACTATCGATCATGGCATAGAGCCTGAGTATATCTCCTCTGTCGCTCCACAAATGGCAATAGCCACCGGACTTGCGCTGAGGACCTTCACAAAATGATTCAGATAAACCTCCTCCCGGTTCGAGAATGGCGCAGAAAAGAGGCCGTTCGTCAGCAGATTTCAATCTTTGCCCTGTCTCTAACCCTCTTGATAGTTGGTTTATTGGCCATTGGATTAACGATTCAAGGAAAAGTAAGGGCTCAAAGGCAAGAGGTGGCATCATTAGAAAAAAATGTAGCAAAATATGCCTATGTAAACAAAAAAATAAAAAAAATAAATAAGGAACAAAAACAAGTCAAAAACAAATTTAAGGCCATAGAAAAACTTCAAGAAGGTCGTACGGCAACGGTTAAAATTCTGGATGAAATTGTAAGTTCAATACCTATTGATCGTTTATGGCTCACTGAATTAAGCCTTAAAGAAAATAATGTGCAACTTAGAGGGGTCGCTCTGGACAATCACACGGTAGCTCTTTTTATGCGACGCCTGGAAACATCACCAATGTGTAAATCAGTAAACTTGATAAATACCAGGCAGAAGTCAATCCAGGGACATGCTCTTATGGAGTTTGGGCTTCAAATGAATACTCAAACTCAACAAAAAAATAATGACAAGAAATTTTTAAAGAGAGCTAAGAAGTCGTGAAATTTAACAAACCAGGCTGGAAGATACCTCCCAGGCTTTTTCAAACTGTCTATTTCTTTCCTATCTGGCATAAGGCCGGCATATGGCTGCTCGCTATAGTTATTCCTGTCGCCCTGTTCTGGTTTTTTTTTCTATCCGTTCGTTTAGGAGAACTGAAAACCATGTCGGAGAAAATCCCAAAACTGAGGCAAGAGCTGGTCAAGCTGGAAGCAAAGTCCAAGCAGATTCCTCAAATTGAAGAAGAGTTGAATATCGTGGAGGGGGTTTTGCAGAAAGCCTTGAAGCTACTGCCGGAAAAAGAAGACATACCGGCCTTTTTGCCGGAGATTTCTTCACTTGGTAATAAGGCCAGACTGGATTTTTTATCCTTTAAACCACAGAAGGAACAGCCAAAAACTTTTTACGCTGCTATTCCCATTCACATGGAATTCAATGGACCGTTTCACAACACGGTCGATTTTTTTGATAATGTCAGTCGAATGGCTCGCATCGTGCGTATAAAAGAGGTCTCAATGGGAAAGGCCAAGAAAACCACGAAGGTCTGGAGTCAGAAGGGATCTGCAACCAGCAACCAAAAAACCGAGGTTCCAGGCGAAGCAGCATCAATCAAAGGGGGCGGAGAGGGTCCTACTGAAGGCCAGGAGATCAAGCGAGGCAATACTTGGATGATAAATACTCGTTGTGAGGCCGTAACCTATCGTTTTCTCAGCCCGGAAGAACAACAGGCCAGAAAGAAAAAGAAAAAGTAACTAGTGTCTGAACGAAAAGGCCGTTCAGACACAATTTTGAGTTCTAAGTTTTGAATTTTGAATTTAAAAAGGCAATAACCTTAATATGTTAATTGTCCACGACCTAAATTGAGAAAACAAAATTTGGGGTTTCCGTTCAGGCACTAACTACTTAGGTGGAAGGTTGTTAGATCACTTCAGCCTTCAGCCTTCAGCCTTCAACCTTCAACCTAAAAAAGAGCATGCAGGCCAAAACAAAAATCTATTATAGGGAGTTTGTTATTTATACGAGTCTACTTATCACTATTTCTTTATGTGGCCTTTTTTGTCTGTCCGGATGTAAAGATAAAACGACAGTGACTCCTGTAGCACCTTCCATCACAAAAAAATCGAACGTAATTAATTCAAAAAAAGTAAAGGCTTTTCATGTTAGACTGGAACGTCTCTTAGAGCCTGTTGTTTATTATTACAGCTCGGATGGAAAACCTGATCCGTTTCAGCCGTTTTTGAAAACAGCACCGGATATTTCCAGGCGGACAGCTAAAAAACGACGCCAGAAAAAAGAAGTTAGGAGGCCGGAAATTTGCGCCACACCATTGGAGTGTATGGACGTCGGCCAGTTGACACTGGTAGGCATTATTGCCAATGATAAAGGTAACAGGATCGCCATGGCCCAGGACGCTGCCGGGATCGGGTACTTTTTGCAGCCTGGTCTGCGGGTTGGCTATCGGAACGGCAGGGTTAAAAAGATCCTTCCGGACAGAGTAATTGTAGAAGAAGAACTCGAAAACATCCGCGGCGAGCTGACTTTGCAGGAGAGGGTACTGTTACTGCATCCGGAGGGAAAATAATGGGTTGCAAAAGGAAAATCTCATGCCTTTTGATTGTCTTTTTGGTCGTGGTATTCTGGTGGGTGCCGGGCAACAGGCCCGCAATGGGCAATGAACCAAGCCAGAGCAGACCAGAGCAGGACGACATATCCCACTGGTTGGCCGAGCTTCAATCCCGCATTCCCAACTCCGGGAATAATACAGAACCGGATAAAACAGAAGATGTTGCTGCATCAGGAATTAGTGAGACTTACGGTGATAATTCAGCGGCAAAATTGGTAAGTGATGATGCTAAAGACAAAATTAGTGTGGATCTCTTCAAAGTGGATCTCCACAATGTGTTTCGTTTGCTGGGTCAGGTCAGTGGTAAAAATATTGTAGTAGATGAGTCGGTAAAAGGCACCATTACGCTGGCCCTTGAAAATGTGCCATGGACCTTTGTCCTGGATGTAATTAAGAATTTAAAGGAATTGGATAGCATCGAGCGTAATAATACCATTATGATTTACCCGGCCACTAAATCTCTTGAATGGGGTGGTGATACCGGATCAACCGGCACCCTTGATGTTCAAATTGAAACTCCCATTATTGTGAAAGTCGAAGAACCGGTAATAGAAGAAGTTGTTGAGGAGCCAAGCCTGAGATTTATCCGCACTAGCGACATTCAAACTCCTATTGAAGAAGTTGCCAAGGCGCAAGAATTTATTGAGAAGGCCGCTAAGCTTGAGAGACGGGGGGCAATTGGTCAGGCATTAAAATTTTATATTGATGCATCGGATATCTGGCCTGAAAATGTATCCCTGGCTAAAAAAATATCGGCATTAGCCCTTGGCCCGGGCGGTCAAGAACTGACTGCTTTTAATTTTGCCAAAAAAGCACTTCGTTTTGTGCCTAAAGACAGTGAAGCAACCATTTTTGCAGCAGTGGCACTGGCCCGAATGGGGAAAAAGGATGAGGCGAAAATCTATTTTGAACGCGCAATGGGTACTGCTTTACCTTCCCTTCATACACTATATAACTATGCAGTCTTCTGTGAATCTGAAGGTGAGTATCGACAGGCACTTCGGCTGTTAAATAGTATCGAGGCCAATTATGAGCTTTCGGCAGACGCCATGCTCCTGCGGGCGCGGGTTTATGAACATCTTGGTCAAATTGACAAGGCAATAACTGAATACAGGGCAGTCTTTCAGGGAGGAGCAGCAATTCCTCCGGGATTACAGCGATACGCAAAGGAACGAATGGAAATATTAATGACAGCCAAATAATGTCTGAACGAAAAAGCAGTTCAGACATAATTTTGAATTTTGAATTTAAAAAAGGAAATAAACTTAATATGTTAATTGTCCTTAACCCAAATTGAGAAAACAAAATTTGGGGTTTTCGTTCAGGTACTAAATAAATAACTTCCTCATTGGCTTTTTGTATCTAGATATATTGGGACTAGTCGATTCAAACTTTTATGGAGGAATGAAAATGTACTCCAATATGAATAAATTAAACAACATGTTACATCGCATACGGCACTATACTGAGGGTATGTTCCTGTTATTCCTGATAATTGGATTCATGACCGGGTGTGTAGCCTCCAAACAAAGCCTTTCAAAAACTCCCCAGGCAGAACCTGATTCAAACGCGAGTTCACAAACTGAAGTTCAGCCTGAAGAACAGTCTGTCCCTTACAGTGCTCCAGCTTCATCCCGTCCATCCGTAAGCTGGCAACCTTCGTTCACGGTCGAAGACATTCAAGTTAAAAAAAGCAAGTTAGGGCTTCCTGAGCTAAAGGTCGGCGCAAACATAGAATCTCAAAGCGGAAAAGTAGTCCTGCGGGACATTATCAGGGGGCTGGCAAACTTGAAAGACTTTAATGTTAGCTGGAATAAAGACGCCAACCCAAACACGCTGGTGGATGTCGACATCAAGGCAGATGATGATTTCTGGGTAGCACTGGACAACGTCCTTCGTCAACTGGATTATTTCTTTGAGTTCAAGCATGACACGCTCATCATCGGGTATAAACAGACAAAGACCTATCAGGTATCCATGCCGAATGTATCCTACACATTTACTACTGCTATAGGTGGTAATATGCTTGGCGGATGTACCAACACCGATAATCTTGGTGAGGTAAGTCTTTCTACTGTTAATGAGGCTGGGAAAGATTGGGCCGAAGAGAAAACTGTTCGGTATGTAAACCGATATGACTTGTGGAAGACCTTCAGACAAAACCTCGATCAAATATTAGAAATATGGGAGATGCAGAGTGTTGAACGGGCGACATTAACGTCAGCCGCTGCTCAGGCCTCTCAAGAGGTACAAAAAGAGAGGGAGCAATCTCAAGGCAAGGAGGAAAAAGCAGAAAAACCCACCGCGACGTCCGAAGAATGGGTGAGATTGGGGAAAGGTTCATATACCGTTGATGAATCCCTGGGCATCGTAACAGTGGATGCATCCCCTTCACTTCAAAAGCGTGTAGTAAATTATATTGATACCTTTAAATCATGGCTGTATCGCCAGGTGTCTATCCAGGCCCACATCCTTGAGGTAACACTCTCAGAAGGGTCATCAAGAGGAATTGACTGGTCCAAGGTATTTAAGGCCGTTGAAAGAGATTCCGCTTTGATCGGTGGCAAGATTGAATATGGTAAAGACGGCAATGTGTACGAGGTGAATTACCCTTCCCCCGATTTCCGTGGTGTTACTCAGGAAGGATTGCGCCTGATTTCAAAAATCAATCTCAATCCCACAGATTTCAATATATTGGTCAACGCACTTGACGAACAGGGGACGGTACATACTATATCAGAACCTCGTCTGAGTCTCCTAAACGGGTCTCCAGGTGTTCTGACAGTTGGTGAATCCGTCCGCTATATCCGTGAAATAAGTAAAGACGTGGACACCTCGGGGACTACGTCAACAATAACCTATACTGCTGAAACCGATGACATCCTGTCTGGCTTGGCGTTTTCCGTTGTGTGTAATATCCTTGGAGATGATGAAGTAGTCTTATTTTTGACCCCCGTAATCTCCGACCTTCAAGAACCAATTGAATATAAGGTGATTGGGGATACAAATTTACAAATCGGACTACCCAGAGTAAAGCTCCGCCAGATGTCAACCATGGCAAAGGTCCGGAATGGTGATTTGCTGATCCTTGGCGGGTTGATCAATGAAGTCAGCAAAAATAACAGTTCGGAAATACCATTACTTGGGAGAATTCCCTGGGTCAAATGGGCATTTAAGAATGAGATCAAGTCAAAAGAAAGGCGAGAATTGGTTATAATTATTCGACCCCACCTCCTTCCTATGTCCTAAATTGAGCTGTTAGCTGTTAGCTTAATGATTATCGGTCTGCCACCCTGACAAGCAGGATGTTCTGCCATTACAAAATTAGGTATTAACTGTTAGCGGTTAATTTGCTGCTGTTTTCCAATTAGGTTACTAATACCTAAATTGAGCGATTAGCCTTTAGCGGTTAGCTATTAGTTTAATGATTACAGGATGTTTTACTATTACAAATTTTTACCCATTGGGTGTTATTTCTAATTAACGTAATGCCCTGATTTTTCAAAGCTAAACGCTAATGGCTAATCGCTCAATCCCTTATCTGCCTGCCATTGAAGCACAAAATTTGCATACTTAGAGATAGACAATGAAGGATGACAGGGTCAATGTGCCATAAGCGCTAAGTTGTTTTTGCCCAGGAGGGACTGAAAAAAGATGAACATCGAACATCGAACGTCCAACATCGAACGTTGAATGGGAAAAGATGAAGAAACAGACTTATGACCTGGAAGAAAAACTGCTAATTATTGCAGGAGGTGGGATATCAGTATACTTCAGCCTTCAGCCTTCAACCTAAATGGCTAACACAGCGAGTATCAAAACGGCTGAAAAGAAACAGAAATAGCTGTTGAATGTTGGTATTGGGTGTTTGTTTTTTATTCGATGTTGGACGTTCGATGTTCGATGTTCGACGTTCATCTTTCAAAACAACTCCCTATTGGCGGTATGCCATGTCAGATGGCATATCAGCTTGGTGTTGACGGAAAAATACTGTCACATACAAAAAATTGTCGTTTTGTGACAAAAATTTTAACTACTCAGGTAAATAGTGTCTGAACGAAAAAGCCGTTCAGACACAATTTTGAATTCTAAGTTTTGAATTTTGAATTTAAAAAAGGCAATAACCTTAATATGTTAATTGTCTACGACCTAAATTGAGAAAACAAAATTTGGGGTTTCCGTTCAGGCACTAGATAGACTGAAGGTGAAAGGCTTTTTAGGGATAAATCATGCGCAATTACACAAAATTAGGTGTTTAGACTGAAGGCTATTAGATCACTTCAGCAGATGGGGTATTTTCAGCGGAATCATATATGGGAATATGGAGAAAGACGACAATGCATAACCTTTATTGCAAAACCCGCTGCCATAGAAAAGCTGGATTTACCATGGTGGAGCTAATGATCGTCATAGCCGTCATAGCAATCCTATCTGCCATCGCAGTGCCCAATATTATCAATTGGCTGCCCAATTATAGAGCAAAAGCAGCGGCAAGGGATATGATCTCGAACTTCCAGAAGGCAAAGATGGAGGCAGTAAAAAGAAATACAGATGTAGTAATTCAATTTACTCCCGGGGCTTATGCGGCCAACGGTCAGGTGGGGAGTTATCGGATATTTGCAGATGATAACCCTGCCAACGGGGCATTTGATGCGGGAGAGCTCGTTCTGGCCCAGGTGAATATGCCTAAAAACGTATCCCTTTATACTACAAGCTTTGTTGGAGATACCACTGGCTATAACTCTCGATCATTACCCTGGAAGAGCAGGTTGGGAAGTGTGGAAATCAGAAACAACAAATCCAGATATTATATGGCATCGCTGTCTTTTGCTGGCCATGTCAGACTTCAAATGAGCAGTGATGGCATAGCTTGGAACTGAAAGACATGAATAAAACAAGGCATATTAAGTCAAACAAGAATGGTTTTACCTTAGTTGAGCTCCTTATTGCCATGGCCATCTCCGGCATCGTTGCCGGCGCCATATTCACGGCATTTCAATCCCAACAAAAAAGCTATCTCATCCAGGAACAGGTCACTGAAATGCAACAGAACATCCGAGCGGCAATGGATATCATGATCAGGGACATCAGGATGGCTGGATACGATCCAACGCAATCTTCAGGAGCAAATATTAGTACTAATTCTACTGGTATAATGATACAGGTTACTATGGATATTAATAGTGATGACGATTGCAATGATAGTAATGAGAATATTACTTACGGTTTTTCTAACGCAAATGATGCTAATGCCGACGGTATAGCCGATGCTGGTGCAGCAAATCTCGGCCGCAAGGTTGGTGGTGGTGGCTTCCAGCCGTTGGCTGAAAATATAGAGGCCATAGGCTTTGCCTATGCCAGTGTAGATGCCTCTACAGGAAATTTAGGCAAATCACCCAATGGCCATGTCATTTGGGCAGTTGACACGGATGGCAATGGAAATTGGGACAATCTGGACACTAGCGACGACGGAAATATCACGGCCGCTGATGGCCCCGGGACTGGCAATAATGGCGTAATCAATGGAACTACTACAGGAACGGCCGTCAATACAGACATGATTCGAGCTGTAAGGATCTGGATCCTTGCAAGGGCAGCTATGCCAGATCCCAATTTTCGGAACACGAGGACCTATGTGGTTGGAAAGAATGTCATAACCCCTAATGATGGCTTCCGCCGCCGTCTCTTGAGCACAACCGTAAAGTGCAGAAACATGGGAATATGATCAATATGAAAAAAAGTAATGAAAGGGGTTTTAGCCTGATAGAGATATTGATAGCTATAACTGTATTTGCCATTGGAATACTTGCAGTGGGCAATATGCAAATCACGGCCATCAAAGGAAATTCGTTTGCTAATGATCTTACTAAGGCAACCACATTAGCTCAGGACAAGATGGAAAAATTGATAGGCCTTTCCTACGACGATACCGATTCATTGGACGATACCGATACTGATGACGAGGCCGGATTAGATGATACTAGCGTAGCAGCGGATTACAACGACCCTAATAATCCTGTTGATGGCAGGTACAATATTTTCTGGAATATAGCTACCGATTATCCCATAAATAACACCAAGGAAATAAGGGTAATTATAAGGTGGACAGATAAAGGGGCGGAAAAGAAAGTATCTATTACTTCTATGAAGGCGATTACTATATAAAGATGGCTTTTGAGAAAGGATATTAATTCTATGAAATATATATTTTATATCAGAAGCAATGAAAAAGGTTCTACTCTACTAATCTCGATATTAATTTTGCTCCTTCTTACCATTATAGGAATAGCAGCCACCAATACAAGCACAATAGAGATCCTTATATCAGGGAATGATAAGGTACATAAAATGGCGTTTCATCAGGCAGAAGGTGGAACTGAAGTTGGGCGTGAACTCTTAGAACAAAATATTGCCTGTCCAACTGGGTTCAAAAAGGAACCGATAGATATAGGTAATATAGGAATTGAAAAAAAAGATTTCTGGAAAAATGAAAACAATGCTACTACCTGTTCATATCCATCTGATTCTAATAGAGATATCTATATGCCAGCCAACGCCACAAGCACAGACCCACACACAAATATAAAACTATATGGCGTTACCGAATTATCAACTGGTACTGCAATTCAGATGGCAGCCGGATATGAGGGAAAAGGAAAAGCTGCTGCCACTGGAGGCGGGCACATTGTTTATGATTTATGCTCTCAGCGCAGAGGACAGGCCAGTTGCGAGTCATGCATTGCGATTCAATATAGACATGTAATCGGTCAGGAAGGTGTTTGTATTTATTGAGAGTATTATTGTATCAGTATCTTAGTATAGAATTTGCTTAATTTGTATTATAAAATAGAGGTAAATTAATATTATGAAAAGGCTCATATTATTCATTATATCAGGTTTTTTGTGTTTATCTAGTCTATTTGGTAATGCAACCTTTTCCTTTGCAGCCACAGCCAGTCAATATGAGGCGGTGCCGCCATTTGTGACTGCGGGGGTTCCCCCTCTCGTAATGCTGGTAATGGGCAAAAATCATAAATTATACTATGAGGCATATAACGATGCATCGGATCTGAATGGTGATGGTGAGTTGGATGTGGGGTACAAGCCGGATATCGACTATTATGGATATTTTGACTCGTACAAGTGCTATACTTACAATAGCGGTAATAGCCGGTTTGAGCCTTCAGCCACTACAACTAACAAGAAGTGCTCGGCAGCCGGTGAATGGAGCGGTGATTTCCTCAATTATCTCACCATGTCCAGGATGGATTGCCTTAGAAAGGTCTTGTATGGGGGATACAGGTCAACAGATACAGCGACTGAAACTGTTCTGCAAAGGGTTTATGTGCCGCAAGACGCCCATAGTTGGGGCAAGGGATACGAAAGCATAGGAAGAGATGGATATGATATAAGTGAATATACCCCCCTTGATCTTCCCACGAGTGGAACACGGCATCTTTTTGCATCAACCACCCTTTCTGACAATGGAGATCCGTTATTGAGGGTGCTTCCGAATAACAGCCATCGCATCTGGGAATGGGTATCCAAAGAACGGCCTGTCTGCGACAATTCCCTGGAAACAGGCAGCGGAGGGCACCCAGGTCATCCTGCCAATCACAGTGAATATGAAAGTCTGGTCTTGAACTATGCGGTCCCTGCCAACCTTCAGGGTTCTCAACTTCTCAATGGCGAAATTAACGGGTCCGGTAATCCTTTCGGGAATGACGACGATTATCTCACCATATTTGATGGCAAAATCCATATCAGGTACGCTGGAGACTATGAATTTGCAGTAGATGGTGACGATGCCGTGGAGGTTATCATAGACGGTACAGTTGTGGCTGGCTGGTATGACGGCCATGGAAAATGTAATTGTACCACTTATAGTGGAAGCATTAGTTTAACTCAGGGAGAGCACACGATCGAATTCCGCCACGAAGAGGCATCGGGTGGTGATAACTACTATCTATATTGGAATGGCCCGGACAGCAACAACCATACCGGAGGCTGGGAAATTGTCCCTTACTATTTGTTACTTGATGGTGAGCGGTCCGGTCTGGACCAAAACATTACCCAAACAGTCTACACCCTTCAAGCACCTGCCTCGACCATTACCGATTATGTCGTAAGAATAAAAGTAGCCAACCCATCAATGCTTGAGAGCAACTGCAAGCTGTATCCCTCTGGAGTTTATAAGCCAATCGGCATCCTCCAGAGACACGGCGAGTCAGACAGGATGTATTTCGGCCTTATAACAGGATCATATACAAAGAATACATCCGGAGGTGTGTTGAGAAAAAATATAGGCTCAATTACGGATGAAATTGTCCCAGATACAGGACAGTTTACCTTAACAAACGGCATTATCAAGACTATTGATGACTTAAGGATTGTAGGCTTTGATTATGGCAGCCATTCCTACAATCAAAACTGCGGCTGGGTAGCCACCAGGCCAATCAATGAAGGGGAATGCCGCATGTGGGGTAATCCAATTGGGGAGATGATGTATGAAGGGCTGAGGTATTTTGCTGGCAAGGCAGCGCCTACTAGTGATTTTACTTATGCAGGAGCTAATGACGACAGTAGCCTGGGTCTGCCGCTACCGACCTGGCAAGATCCCTATGATGCCGTTAGCGGTTTTGACTACTGCGCCAAGCCATTTATGCTCGTCCTGTCCGATATAAATCCCACCTATGATTCAGACCAGTTGCCCGGTAGCTATTTCGGCTCTTTCACGGGCGATTTGAGTGGCCTGGATGTTGAAAACCGTGCGGACACAATATGCACCGACGAGGGTGACGCCGGTTCGCATTTTATCGGCCAAAGTGATTCGGCATATAATGGCGCCTGTACTGAAAAAACCGTGACAGGTTTTGGAGGTATTCGCGGCCTCTGTCCTGAGGAGCCTACTAAGCAGGGAAGCTATTATGCGGCCAGTGTTGCCTATTTTGGACAGACAGAAGATATGAGCGATGCAAACAGTAGCCAAAATGTAAATACCTATGCCGTTGGCCTGGCCTCTCCTCTACCAAAAATTAATATCCCTGTCGGGGACGGCAGCATAACACTGGTCCCGTTTGGCAAATCCGTCGGCGGCTACAGCATTTCCGCTACTCAAGGGGATTTCCAGCCCACAAATACCATTGTGGATTTCTACGTGGAAACAATTACTCCAACTCATGGAAAATTCAGGATAAATTTTGAAGACGTGGAACAGGGCGCTGACCACGACATGGATGCCATTGTCGAGTATGAATACTGGGTGAACGGAAATTCTGTTGAGATAATCCTTAACTCTACCTATGCGGCCGGGTCTATCGCCCAGCATATAGGCTACATTATCTCAGGCACCACGGCGGACGGCACTTATCTGGAAGTGAGGGACTTTGATACTGCAAATCCTCCTTACGGTAATAATCCTGCCATTGACCCTGACTATTTCCTGGATACACCTCCAGGGCAGGGGCCTGGAGAGACATGGAATGACAACAATGCCCTGCCACTCATAACCAAAAGGACCTTTACCGTAGGAGAGAATCCTGCCGCCACATTACTGAAAAACCCCCTTTGGTATGCGGCCAAATGGGGAGGATTTGAGGATAGAAACGACAATGATAAGCCGGACTTGGACAATGAATGGGATAAGGACATGGATGGCGTGCCGGATACCTACTTTTATGTAACCAATCCTCTGAGGCTTGAAGAACAACTCAACAAGTCATTTGCCGATATATTGCGCAGGACATCATCCGGCACTGCTGCATCGGTTATTTCAAATTCACGATCAGGAGAGGGTGCTATATATCAGTCGATATTCTTTCCTGAATATAAAGGCCCTTTGGGGAATATTACCACATGGGCCGGCGAGGTCCATGCCCTCGTGGTCGATGCATATGGCAATATGAGGGAGGACACCAACGGCAATAAACAGCTCGATTTGACAACTGATAAGATAATCGTCTTCGATGGGACGACTGCATATAAATATGGTGATGATGACGGCGATTCACAAATCAGCGGTGATGAGGAGACCCCTGACGAGACTGGAGGCATATTGGATATCCGTTATCTATGGTCCTCAAATGGGTGGTTAAATGAGATATCTGATGCGGATATTGTAGATCAAAGGACCTATGATTCTACTGACCACAAGAGATATATTTTTACCTTTATTGACACAGATCAAGACATGATAGCTGACAGTGGAGAAGTAATTCCGTTTTCATGCTCAAGTCTTCCATCTGTACCCGACCTTACCGATACATCAGAGATATATCCCTATCTTACGCTTTATCCTTCATTTAGCGATGAGCCGGCGGAAATCGGGACCATTCGATCAGACGGCAATTTTAATGACTTTTTGCAGTACCAGACCCAGAGGGTGATCAACTATATAAGAGGTAAAGATCAAGGACTCTATACCTCAACGACCAGCCCATCTTACGCCATTCCGGCCTTTAGAAATAGAAAGGTCGATTATGACGAAGACGGCACTGTAGAGACATGGAGACTGGGAGATATTGTCTATTCCACTCCTACTTTCGTTGGAAGGCCGTCGGAAAACTATCATTTGCTTTACAAGGATGCATCATACGGCATGTTCTACGACAAATATATGCACAGAAGGGGCGTGGTCTATGTGGGCGGAAATGACGGAATGTTTCATGCCTTTAATGCAGGTTTTTATGATCAAGAAGAGAAGAAGTTTCGGACCCAACCATTAAATTCTAATGGCGATAATGATACTAGCTTTACTAAGTTTGACTTGGGCGCCGAGTTGTGGGCTTATGTGCCGTATAATCTGCTTCCGCACCTCTACTGGCTTACTGAGCCAGACTACGCCCATGTCTATTATTGTGATCTGAAACCAAGGATATTTGACGCCAAGGTGTTTGATGATAACAGCACACATCCTGAAGGGTGGGGCACGATTTTGGTCGGCGGCATGAGGTTTGGAGGCGGTGAAATTGACGCGGATATGGATAAGAATGGCAGTTGTAACGCAACTGATCGGACCATGAGTTCCGCCTATTTTATCCTTGATATTACCGACCCCGAATCACCGCCAACACTGTTGGCTGAAATCACCTTTGACAATCTGGGTTATACTATCTGCTATCCTGGCGTCATTCCCATGAAAGACAAGGACTCAGATGGCATTCACGCAAACGACTGGTACCTTGTTGTAGGTTCAGGCCCGGCGGCGGCGGATGGAACGGCTGATTTTGCGGCCCTGAACGATGCAGACAGCAAGCAATCCGCCAAACTCTATGCAATTGACCTTGTTGCGCTGGTTACAAATCAACAATTAATGACCCTTGATAATACCGGAAGTCTTGTTTCAGGCTCAAATATCTTTCAGGAGTTGGACTCCAATTCTTTTATTTCAGATCCCATAACAGTCGATTATGATCTGGATTATAATGCCGATGCCCTATATTGCGGAACCGTCTCAGGCGACTCGACAAACGGCTGGGGAGGCAAGCTGCGGCGTGTGGTTATTAAGAACGATTTGACGACCTCAAACTGGGATGGAGACAGCATCCTAATAGATTTAACCGGTATTGAAAATGGCCAGCCGATAACAACCGCCCCAAGTGTCGCTATAGATCCCTTGGGAAATAAATGGATATACTTTGGCACCGGACGATTCTTTGTACTAGCTGATGGCAACAATACGGATCAACAGGCCTATTATGGAATCAAGGAACCTGTTGATGGAGACGGCAACATGACCTGGGCTACGGTATCCCGTGTTGAATTGTTGGATGTCAGTAATGCCGAGGTATCCACAGACAAGACAATGACTGGTGTCGCTGGTGTCACGGATTGGGACGATTTAGTAAATGAAATAGAGAATGAAACGAATGGAACGAGTGGCTGGTACCTGAACTTTTCAGAACCTAAAGAGAGAAATCTAGGCCAGGCTACTTTGTTGGGCGATATCCTTGCCTTTACCACCTATATCCCGCCTGAGGACATCTGTGATTTTGAAGGTGAAAGTTACCTTTATGCCCTCTATTATTTGACGGGAACCGCTTATTATGAATCGGTAATAGGCACAGATGGCGGAACAGGACCACAGCAGGTATTGAAGAAATTGAGCTTAGGGCAAGGGCTTTCCATTACTCCGAATATCCATGTAGGCAAGGGAGATGCCCCGAAGCTGTTTATCCAGACCAGTACAGGAGCTATATTCCCGGTTAAACAGATCAGTCCTGGCATAACAAAGAGCGGAGTTTCTTCCTGGAAGGATGGATGCAACTAAATTAGGTGCAGATGCCGCTTTGATTGCAATTTGTCCGTGATTGAAATCTTGGAAAAGTTTCCTGGCAGGAACACTAATATAAGACTGTTGAACCGTGAACCTCTGAACCCGTGAACGCTTACAATATAACATAATAAAGATAAGGATTATCAGGCATCCTTCACTCACCAGTTTACACTTTTTTCGAAAAAGCGTGTATTGTTGAATTGAATGCCGATGTCGAAACTGAAAATTTGAAATGCGGGACACCTTGTAATCTCAAGGAATTACAGTAGGGTGGGCACTGCCCACCAATTTACACAGATTGCTTATTGATGGTTGGCACTGCCTACCCTACGAATTGTCCCGCTTTAAGTTGGTAGCCATTCTTCCCAATCTCAAATTTCACTGCCAAAATACAAGACCAACAAAGTGTAAACTACTTTTGACTTGTCGTGAAAAATGCCGATTATCAATATGATTATTTTGCTGTTCAACAGCTTGTCCCTACTGCACAAAATCCGCTCGTCTGACTTTTCACGCACTCCAGGCCAACGCATCGTATTGACCGCTGACCAGCCAGTAACAGTCTTAACTTATTGACAATATATTGACACAATGGTTTATTGAAATAGGTTATTGGTCATTGGGGAAACAGGTATTTATCACCCATGAGCCATTTTTTAGGAATACTATGAAAAAAATAGAAGAAGACAAGTCAATAACAAGATTCGGAGTCTCTATTCCTCATGATCTGATTCGTGCCTTTGATAAATACATCAGAGAGCGGGAATACAACAACAGGTCAGAGGCCATTCGCGACATCATAAGGGAAAAATTAATAGAGCAGGAATGGGAAAAAGAGTTTGAAGGACAACAGGTAGTAGGCGTTATCGCCTATGTATTTGACCACCACAAGAAGGAGTTGGTAGATTCAATTATTGATATTCAGCACAATTTTCCAGACTATGTTATAGTATCGCAGCATGTTCACCTGGATCATCACAACTGTCTGGAGGTAGTTATTGTCCGTGGGGAACCGGATGTCCTACGCAATTTAGCCCACAAGTTAAAAGCCCTTAAAGGTGTGAAACACTGCCAGCTTACCATGACCACTACAGGGATCAGTCTCAGTTAAACATCACATCGACCCCTCCTTTACAATAAGACTACTACAAGTCAGGAGTCTGCGAAAATGCAGGAACAGATAGAATTATTTTCCGAAGCCACTAAGTCGTGCGGCATTGCCGAAGAGCTCAAGAAGTCCTATCTCGATTATGCCATGAGCGTGATAATCGGAAGGGCCTTGCCCGACGTCCGAGATGGACTCAAGCCGGTTCATAGGCGCATCCTCTTTGCCATGCAGGACCTGAGAAACGACTATAATAAACCGTATAAGAAGTCAGCCCGCATTGTGGGCGATGTCATCGGTAAGTATCACCCCCACGGAGACACGGCGGTTTACGACACCATAGTTCGAATGGCCCAGGACTTTTCCATGGGATATCCTCTTATCGACGGCCAGGGAAATTTTGGCTCAGTCGATGGAGATGCCCCTGCGGCCATGCGTTACACCGAAATCCGTCAAACAAAACTGGCCCATGAACTCATGGCGGATATCGACAAGGAAACCGTAGATTTTGTCGCTAATTACGACAACTCCCTTGAAGAACCCTTGGTGCTTCCCTCCAAAGTGCCTAATTTATTAATCAATGGTTCGTCCGGTATAGCCGTGGGAATGGCCACCAACATTCCTCCTCACAATCTCGGTGAGGTAGTGGATGCGCTGATCGCCCTTATACAAAACCCGAACATGACCGTAGCCGATATTATGGAATATATTCCAGGGCCGGACTTTCCAACCGCTGGCTTTATTTGTGGAAAAGGCGGCATCAAGTCAGCCTATGAGACAGGACGCGGGATCATCAAAATGCGGGCCAGGGCAGTAGTGGAACAGCAAGCCAAAGGCAAGCGGGAACACATAGTTATTAACCAGATCCCATACCAGGTCAACAAGGCAAAGCTGGTGGAAAAGATCGCCCACCTTGCCCGGGATAAAAAAATTGAAGGGATCCATGCTGTGCGGGACGAATCCGACCGGGATGGGATGAGGATCGTAGTAGAGCTGAAAAAAGAGGGGATCGCCCAGGTGATCCTCAACCACCTCTATAAACACACGGCCATGGGGAGCTCTTTTGGGATAATCCTTCTTGCCATAGTCAATAACAGACCGGAACTCCTCAACCTCAAAGAGATCCTGGCCCACTTCCTCCAGCACAGAAAAATCGTAATCATCAGGCGCACTACATATGAGCTTAAGAAAGCCGAAGCGCGCGCCCATATACTCGAGGGCCTTAAGATCGCGCTTGACAATCTGGACGAGGTGGTGGCCCTGATTCGGGGATCGAGCACACCTACAGAGGCCCGATCAGGACTTATCGAACATTTCGGACTCACGACCATTCAGGCCCAGGCAATTCTCGACATGAAACTTCAGCGCCTGACCGGCCTTGAGCGGAAAAAGATCCTGGAAGATTATCAGCAACTCCTGAACAATATCAAAAGCTATAAAGAAATCCTGGCAAGTGATGCCCTGGTCCTTGAAATTATTGAAAAAGAACTCAGGCTCCTTAAGGACGAATACGCTATTCCCAGGCGCACTGAGTTAATAGGGGACCCTGAAGAGATCAATATCGAAGACCTGATAGTTGAAGAGGACATGGTGGTAACATTATCACACACTGGCTATATCAAACGTAACCCTCTGAGCCTGTATCACAGCCAGAGACGCGGCGGGAAGGGTATCACCGGGCTATCCAAAAAACAGGAAGATTTTGTTGCGGATCTATTTGTGGCCTCCACTCATGATTATTTCCTCTGCTTCAGCAATCTGGGGAGGCTTTACTGGCTGAAGGTCTATGAGATTCCACAAGCATCCAGGATGAGCCGCGGCAAAGCCCTAATAAATCTTTTGCCGATTGACAGGGAGGCCAATGAGCATATTGCCGCTGTCGTGCCGGTACGTACCTTTGAAGCGGATCGTTTTGTGATTATGGCAACAAAGAACGGAGTGGTCAAAAAAACCTCTCTTGAAGCCTTTTCAAGGCCCAGGCCGACAGGTATAATTGCGGCCACAGTACGCGAGGGCGACGAAATCATAGCAGCAGCCGTTACTGATGGTCAGGCTGATATATTTCTTGGCACCAGGCACGGACACAGTATCCGGTTTCCGGAAGACAACGTAAGACCCATGGGTCGTACTGCGGCAGGTGTACGGGGCATTAAACTCGCAAAAGGGGACCGCGTAGTCGCAATGGTAGTAATCTCAGAAGCCCAGGATACACTGTTTACGGTCACTGAGAACGGATACGGAAAGCGGACTCATGTGAGCGAGTACCGTGTGCAGTCAAGGGGTGGAAAGGGCGTAATCAATATCAAGACCACAGAAAAGGTAGGCTCTGTAGTAGGTGTAATCCTTGTAAACGGCCATGACGAGGTCATGCTGATCGGTACCAGTGGGAATATCATTCGAATAGGTGTTCAGGACGTACGCATAATCGGCCGATCTACCCAGGGCGTGCGCCTGATACGGATTCAGAAAGGAGACCACCTGGCAGCAGTGGCAAAGCTGGCTGAACAGGACGAGGAATGAAACGGGTAGGAGTATTGGGGGCCGGGAGCTGGGGAACTGTTCTTGCCGTGCTTCTGGCCAACAAAGGAATTAAAACAGTACTTTGGGCCAGGAACCATGAGTTTGCAAAACAAATCCGCGAGAGCAGGGAAAATACGTTGTACCTTCCTGGGTTTGAGTTGCCCGCTGCACTGGAAATCACGTCAGATATTTCAAAAACCGTCACAGATAAAGAGGTCATTCTCTTTGTAGTGCCCTCACATGGGCTCAGAGAGGTCGCCAAACAGGTCTCGATGGCCCTTGATGATCTTCCCAAATCACCAAATCTTCCTTATGCCCTGGTCTCTGCAAGCAAGGGGATAGAAAACAGGACATTACTCACCATGACGGAGATCATGGAGGAAATGCTTCCATCCAGGCTATCCGGCAGGTTGGCTGCCCTTTCCGGCCCAAGTTTTGCTCACGAGGTAGCATCTTCCATGCCGACTGCTGTCACAATAGCAGCTTCAGAACATAAACTGTGTACAGGTCTCCAGGACCTTTTTACTACAGAGACCTTCAGGGTTTATACCAGTTTGGACCTTATGGGTGTTCAACTGGGCGGAGCGCTTAAAAATGTCATAGCTATCGCCTCCGGCATATCAGACGGCATGGGATTTGGGACCAATACAAGAGCGGCCCTGATTACAAGGGGACTTGCAGAGATGTCGCGCCTGGGTATGAGGTTGGGTGCAAATCCCCTGACCTTTGCAGGGCTTGCCGGGCTTGGAGATCTTGTGCTTACCTGTACTGGAGACCTGAGCCGAAATCGCCAGGTTGGCCTGAAGCTGGGTCAGGGCCAGTCCATTGACAGCATACTGAAGGAAATGAGTATGGTAGCAGAAGGTGTCAAGACTACAGACTCAGTCTATGCCATGGCTGAGAAGTACAAGGTCGAGATGCCCATTACGAACCAGGTCTACAGGGTGCTGTACCAAGGCCTTGACCCTAAAGATGCTGTTAACGAATTGCTCGCGCGGCCCCCACGTGAGGAACTTGGGGATATTCCGGCCTGAAACCCGTGGGGGAAAAGCGCACATACCGTTCTTTTATGGCCAGGAACGGCCTGACCGGCTTTCAAGTCCGCCACCAGGAAACCGACCTTCACATACAGGCTGACCGAAATCTTGAAAATGAGGTCTCAACATGGGTCATAGAGGTCCGGCTCTCTATTGAGGATTATGCCCGCAGCCACCCTGGTTTTCTCGAAAGCTATATCCCCTTACCTGATGACCCTTTTGCTCCTGCCATAGTCAGAGACATGTTAGCAAGTTCCGAAACTGCTGGTGTCGGCCCAATGGCCGCAGTGGCCGGAGCTATTGCCCAGCATATCGGCAAAAAATGCGTGAAGCTTACTTCAGGTGAGGTTATAGTGGAAAATGGTGGAGACATATTCCTCAGGGTCCTTGAGCCAATTACTTCAGCCATTTGGGCAGGCACTTCACCACTTAGCGGACGAGTCGGTATTGCCGTTGCTCCCGGCCGAATGCCTTTGGGAATTTGCACCTCATCGGGTACAGTGGGTCATTCAAGGAGTCTTGGAAAAGCGGATGCAGTGACTGTAGTCTCTCAATCCGTATCTTTGGCAGATGCAACTGCAACATCTATAGGAAATATGGTAAAAATAGAAAAAGATATAGACTCAGGGCTTAATGCCTTACAAGAAATCCCGGGAATCCTGGGAGGAGTAATTATAAAGGGAACAAAACTTGGTATCTGGGGACAGATAGAACTTGTTCCGTTAAATCTGTAAGTAACCGTTCTGAGGTTCAAGGTTCTGGACCTTCTTTAAAGGGGTTAGGAAAATGATAGAGATAATCGTACTTGGTTCCGGAACAGGTGTCCCTTCCATAAGGAGGGCCGGGCCTGCTACCTGCTTGAAGGTCGAAGGGCAGACCCTGCTCATAGACAGTGCTGCAGGGACCTTAAGACAACTGGTTAAGGCAGGCATATCTTATGATACACTTGACATCTTACTCTATACACATTTCCACCCGGACCACATTGGGGAACTCGCACCCTTTATCTTTGCTACAAGGTATACACCAGGATACAAAAGGAATTCTCCTGTGATGGTCCTGGCTGCTGAAGGGCTCAAGCAGTTTTATCAGTCCATGATACAGGCATTCGGACAGTGGGTGGAACCTGAGCCTGGGAAGGTCATCTTCGAAGAGATACCACCGGAGATGAGAGCGGCAATGCAGTTCCCTCCCCTTACGATACGAAGTGCGCCCACTAATCATACTCCCCAGAGCCTGGCCTATAGAATCGAGACATCGGATGGCAGATCAGTGGTATTTTCAGGAGATACTGATTTCTGTGATGAACTGATAGAGCTTGCTCAGGGCACTGACCTTCTGGTTTTAGAATGCGCAGCCCCTGAAGGCTACAAAATCCCAGGGCACCTGACTCCCTCTGAAGCAGGCAAAATCGCCCAGGATGCCGGAGTTAAGCGATTGCTCCTTAACCATTTTTATCCGAATTGCGATGAGCATGACCTGATTACACCCTGCGGCAAGATATACAAAGGTCCTATAATACTGGCAGAAGATTTTATGCGCTTGGTTTTTTGAACCAGCAAGGAAGTGTGAGCGGTTACGGACAATGCCCGGCTTTAGTTTATACTCAAACGAATCATCTATTGAAGAAAAGATCGCTCTGGCCGAATATTTATGGAAAAAATATGGAAAAGATCTGGCAGCAGATAGCGAAATTGACCGACTCCTTGGACTTTACAGAAAAGAGATTTCAAGGAGCTATGAACTGATGGAAAAATTTGGTGTAGTGACTGAATGTACCATTTGCGCCACCCAGGTCCCGGGTGGCGGCTGTTGTGGGGCTGGTATTGAAGATTGGTATGACGAATTTGTGTTGCTGCTCAATTTGCTTCTGGAAAGGAAGATACCCACTGAACGTCTTGGGGAAAAAGACTGTCTGTTTCTCGGTCCCACTGGCTGTCAGCTCTTTGCACGGCACCACTTCTGTATCAATTATCTATGCCCACGGATTACTGACCTGCTGAGTCCGGCAGAACTTACAACTCTGAGAGCCCAATCGGGTAAAGAGCTCTTCTTGTGCTGGCAACTGGAGCGGCTTTTGAGGACACAGATATGGCCGTTCCCCGGATTCTGATTGTATCTCCCACAAAAAGGGAAATGGAGTCTTTTCTCAGGCTTGCCGGCAGATACAAGTGCCATCACCTGGTGTGCGGCCTTGGACCGGGTAGCACCTCTTTTGAGCTGACAAAATTTATTGAAAGCAGAGGTGCGCCATATACAGTAATCCTGGCCGGTGTGGCAGGGGCATACCAGTGGGCGGATGTAGAGCTTGAGGATGTATGCCTTGCAAGCTCAGAAGCCTATGGTGATCTGGGCCGTCACGGTCCTTCGGGGATCGAGCCAATTTCCCTGGAAGGAGATAAAACGCAGACAGAGTTTGCTCTTGAGCCCGGATGGGGCCGAATCATTAAGCCGGATATTGTGGAAAAGCTTGGTATTCGCTGCGGCCCGATGGTCACTGTCTCCTGCGTTACAGGCACCAGTGAGAGTGCTAGGGACTTGCACGAACGGTTTAAATCTATCGCGGAAAACATGGAAGGGGCCGCGGCCGCGCAGGTCTGCGATTACTATCAGGTCCCTCTCCTTGAGTTTCGTGGTATAAGCAACTGGGTGGGCGATTTTGACAAAAAAAATTGGAGGTTGAACCAGGCACTAAATGCAACAGCCAAAATCCTGGAAAAGGTCCTTGGGGTTTTGTTGGATTAATGCCAGCTGTATGAAAAATATCGAGAACAACAACAAAATCACCCTTGGGCTTTCTTCCTGCCCTAACGACACCTTTGTTTTCTATGCCCTGCTTCACAACAAAGTGCCCTTACAGTATAAGCTATCACCCTTAATAGCAGATGTGGAAGAGCTGAATCAGAGGGTCCTTGCCAGGTCTATTGATGTAAGCAAGGTGTCTTTTCATGTGCTGGGGCATGTCCTGGATGACTACATGCTCCTCAGGTCGGGTAGCGCCATGGGGCGTGGCTGTGGACCCTTGTTGCTTGCAAGAGCACCCTTAGACCCTCAGAATTTTGAGCAATACAGAATTGCCATACCCGGCGAATATACGACTGCAGCACTTCTTTTAAAGCTCTTCGCTCCGAAAATTAAAGAGCTGGTGCCTATGAACTTCGCCCTTATCGCCCAGGCGGTTGCCGGGGGAGAGGTGGATGGAGGAATAATCATACATGAGACCAGATTTACCTATCATGACCTTGGTCTAATTTGCATCCAGGATCTTGGGGCCTGGTGGGAAGAAAAGACCGGATTTCCGATTCCCCTGGGCGGAATCATCGCCAAGCGTTCCCTGGGCATTGAATTGTTGCAGGCAATAGATACTGCCCTCAGAATGAGTATCAAGTCAGCTTTTGAGAACCCCGAGGCCGTTTGGGATTTTGTAATGGAGCATGCGCAGGAGATGTCTCGCGAGGTTATGAGAAAACACATAGACCTCTATGTAAACCAATATACCCTGGATCTCGGTGAGGAGGGTATAAAGGCAGTAGAATTTCTTTTGGAGCAAGGACAAAAAAAAGGAGCATTTTCCTTTGGGCCCGGTATGGACTTACAAAAGGCACTGGAAGGCCCACATCCATGAGTACATATACGTGGGATTAATGAAAAAATTATCACG
Organism: uncultured Thermodesulfobacteriaceae bacterium; assembly: GCA_964646435.1. GTDB lineage: Bacteria > Desulfobacterota > Dissulfuribacteria > Dissulfuribacterales > UBA3076 > UBA3076. Next base: position 2,245 of record CAZYEJ010000030.1, on the reverse strand, counting down.
AAAACACGAAAGATTGAAAACACGAAAGGAAAGGGCTAAACGATAAATTGTGCCTACACCCCGCTTAACCCAACCTACTATATGCTGATAGATTATAACATAACTCAACAGCTTAATAGCTTTCCTACTATTGGAGGATATCAAATATGGCGGTTGATACAACGGCGAACATATGGACCATGATGATCGGAGCAGGACCAGTGGTCAAAATGGTTCTTATAATGCTAGTGGTCTTTTCAATCCTTTGCTGGACCGTAATACTGGCAAAGATCAAGCGATTTCGTCAGGCAAGACTCGGGAATGAAGATTTTGAAAGGCTCTTTTGGGAAAGTCCCAGCCTCACTCAGGCCTATAGCCACGCCAGGGTGATGCCGGAGACCCCTATGGCAGGAGTGTTTCTTGAAGGATATAAAGAGTTGAAGCGTCTTCAGAAATGTCCAAAACCCAGGGACACGGCTATTAGCTTGAGGATATGGCTTGAGACCCTGGAAAGGAGTCTTAACAAGGGTATCCAGGAGGAATTGTCAGCCATGGAACGTACACTTCCCTTTCTGGCAACTACTGGAAATGCCGCCCCATTTATTGGTCTCTTTGGTACTGTGTGGGGGATCATGAGCAGTTTTCACAGTATTGGGCTAAAGGGCTCGGCAAGTCTTGCTACAGTAGCCCCTGGTATCTCAGAGGCATTGGTTGCCACAGCCGCGGGCCTTGCAGCCGCCATACCCGCAGTCATTGCATTCAATGGTTTTATGAGTTGTATGGGCAGGCAGGAGATTCAACTCCAGGGATTTTCAAACGATTTTTTAAATACTGTGGAAAGGCAACTCCTTCATGGCAAGGAAACTTCTCAGGAACCATAAGAGAGGACTGAATGGCTAATAATTCAGGACAGGGAAACGGAAAACGGCGTTATATGTCCGAAATAAACGTGACGCCCCTGGTAGATGTGGTCATAGTGCTGTTGATCATCTTCATGGTCGCGGCACCAATGATGACCAAGGGGCTGGACGTTAAGCTCCCGAAGACCACGGCCAAGTCCCTTCCCCAAAAGAAGAAAAACATAGTTATCACGGTTAATGATAAGGGGAAAATCTATTTTAACAAAGTCGCTGTGGACCAAGAGGTCTTAAAGCGGCGCCTTGCCGAAATGAAGCACGAGGGACGGGCCCAACAGGTCCTTCTCAAAGCAGACAGAACCGTTGCCTATGGGACGGTTGCCAAAGTGATGGCCACAATTCGTGAGGCGGGCATAGAGGACCTGGGCCTGGTGACAGAGCCCCTGGAGCCTTCTAAAACGAAACATAAACGATCTGAGTCAAAGAAGAATGTCAAAAAGGATAGCAGGGCCGGTTAACGAGAATTGGAAGTCTGCGTTCATAGGAGCCATTGGGATACACCTTGCCTTGGCTGTACTCTCTATAGTTGCGCCCAATTTATGGGAAAGATCTCGACCAATGCCACCGGTATATACTGTTAAACTCTTTGAGACAGTTGACCTGCCATCGCCAAAAGCCACTAAACCAAAAAAGCTGGCAAAAGTAGCGCCGTTGCCGACGAAATCAAAGCCGAAGCCGAAAAAGGCCGTATCTCTACACCCCAAGAAGCCTAAGACCACTAAAAAACCTAAACCAAAACCGGTTGCCGCCAAGGACACAGAAAAACTCTTAAGTAAGCGTTTAAAGAATCTTGAGGAACGTGTAAAGGAAAAAGAGTCAGAAACCATTATCAAGAATAGATTGAGCGCCATAAGATCCAGCGTTAAGGCCAAGACAAAAAGAACTGCAACAACGGCTGCTGGAATAGGGGCAGGGGGCGAACAGCAGAATGAAGTGCTCAGGCTCTATTGTACCGAGATTTGGGCCAGAGTCAGGAACCACTGGGTTCTTCCTGAGCAACTCCTTGATAAGACCGGCCTGACATCCATTGTGGTGGTTCGAATTGCGCAGGACGGGAGGGTACTCAAGGCCGAGTATGAACACAAGTCAGGTCATGCCCTGTTTGACCAATCGGCCATAAGAGCAGTACAAAAGGCAAGCCCTTTCCCTCCATTGCCCCGGGCCTTGAGACCCGGTCCGCTGGAAATAGGAATCCGGTTCAGACCGGGTGAAGTGGGATTATAGTGTAGCCGTGAACGGCTTGAAATTGGAAATTGGGAAAAGATAAACGGCTTGAAATTGGAAATTAGAAATTAGAAATTGGGTAACTTCTCAACAACTCAGGGTAAGATGTCTGGATTCCGGCTTTC
>CAZYEJ010000029.1:0-25829 GCA_964646435.1 uncultured Thermodesulfobacteriaceae bacterium | reverse complement strand
AGTACGTCTGCACCCGTACGCCTCGCATCTGCAGCACCCTGTAAACGGTTACAGATCGAATGTTGAATGTTGAATTAAGGTAAATTAAGCTATTAGCCTTTAGCTATTAGCTTAATGATTACAAGATGTTCTGCTATTACATTTTTCAAAGCTAAACGCTAATGGCTAACAGCTAATCGCTCGATTCAGGTTCAAGAAAGGATAATAAACAGTGAAGGTTATTGCCGGAGACATTGGGGGCACTAATGCCCGTTTTGCCATTATTGAAGGAGATAAAATCCTTTTTGAGAAGCACTATCCATCAAAGGATTTTAATAAATTCGAAGATGTCTTTGCGGTTTTTGTAAAGGATACGCCCGGACAAATTCCCCATTGTGCCTGCCTGGCTGTTGCCGGGGTAGTGGAGGAAAACAGGGTTGAGGCCACGAATATTCCATGGACTATTGATGGTCACGACCTGAAAGAGCGCTTCGGCCTGGGGACCCTTTACCTTATAAATGATTTTGAGGCGGCTGCGTGGGGTATTACCGTCTTGCATAAAGATCATCTGGCCCAAATCGGTGGGGGGAAGCCAATATCAAACGGTCCCAAAGCCATACTGGGCGCCGGTACAGGGCTTGGCCAGGCCATATTGGCACCTTGTGGTGAAGGCTATAGAGTATTGCCCACAGAGGGTGGACATGTGGACTTTGCTCCAAGAAACGAAGAAGAGATGCGCCTGTTAAGATACCTGATGAAAATTTTTTCCCATGTCAGTGTAGAAAGAATCCTCTCAGGGCCGGGGTTGGTCAATATTTACAAATTTTTACTGAAAGAGCGAGGCTACGAAGAAAGCGTATTTTCCAAGCAATCTATAAAAGAAAAAGACCATGCAGCTTTTATCACCCAGCATGCCTTGCAAGGGACAGACGATCTGTGCCGACAAGCAGTCAGGATGTTTTGCAGCATATATGGGGCAGAGGCAGGGAATCTCGCTCTTAAATGCCTTGCCACCGGCGGTGTGTATATAGCAGGAGGAATTGCTCAAAAAATACTCCCAATACTCAGTGAAGGCTGCTTCAGGCAGGCCTTTGAGGCCAAAGGCCGCATGGAAAAGGTATTAAAACACATCCCGACTTATGTGGTGACATCTCCCCAACTGGGGCTTTTAGGGGCAGCCCTTATAGCCCGCCAGTGATAACGGGGGTGGCGTCAAGGACCTGAAGGGGCTGGACCGGTATCCGTACACGGGCCATTGCCAAAAATATGGGAGTCAGAAGTCATGCCTTGGCTGGGGTAGGTAGGTCTGAGAATGTATCACGTGTCAGAGCTGTTTTATGTTATGTTTGGATGCATTATTTGGGACAGAGTGGCCGGGTACTTGCCGGAGAGCTTGGTGTGAGTCCCCAAGCCGTTTATGCGGCTTCTTCGGGATCGTTTCCCCTCATTAAACATCCTTCAAGGGCAGCGAATCGGAACCTTTAAGTCTGTCGAGTAATCAATAAGATGAAACCAAACGAATCCAGGTCTATTGTTCGGGAAATCATGACTGAATTTTCCAATCTTACCGGACTTTCAGCAGCCGGAAAGGTTCCACAGCGCTACTTGTGGACGGACGCTTTTGCCGTATGCAACTTTCTGGAACTCTATCGCCAAACAAGTGATGAAAGATACAGGCGTCTAGCATTGAGCCTCGTCGATCAGGTTCATAACATACTCGGCCGACACCGTGAAGACGACCCACGAACCGGTTGGATCAGCGGTCTCGACGAGGAACAAGGCAAGATGCATCCTACAAAAGGGGGGTTGAGGATCGGTAAAAAGATTAACGAACGTAAGCCCTCTGATTCTTATGACGAAAGCCTGGAATGGGATCGGGACGGGCAATATTATCATTACCTGACAAAATGGATGCATGCTCTCAATCGCGTAAGCCGTGTAACCGGAGATTCAACTTACAATATGTGGGCGATAGAGCTTGCAAAAACCGCTCATGCCAGGTTTACCTATGTTCCGTCATCCGGCGGTCAGAAACGTATGTACTGGAAAATGAGCATAGACCTCTCCTATCCTCTAGTACAATCCATGGGACATCACGATCCTCTCGACGGATTCATAACCTATATCCAGTTTCAGGCCAATGCAGCTAAAGATTCTGAAAAACCTACACCCGATCTCAATTCAGAGATTGCTGACCTGGCCGACATCTGTAAAGGAAAAAATTGGGCCACAGATGATCCGCTTGGTATTGGCGGTCTTTTGTGTGATGCATGCAAATTAGCGCAATTGATTATTAACGAAAATCTTGAACAAACCGGCCTTATGGAGGATTTATTGGATTCTTCCCTGCTAGGTCTGGAATCCCAGGTGAGAAATAATTTCTTGAAGCTTCCTGCTGATTACCGTCTTGCATTTCGGGAGCTGGGATTGGCTATTGGATTACGGGCTGTTGAAAAGCTGAAAGGATTGATTGAGGAAAATCCAGACTCTTTCGATAGAAAACATCCGCTGCATTTGCGGATTGAAAAACTGATGCGGTATATACCCTTGGGTGAAATAATTGAGAAATTTTGGCTTGAAAGCAAAAACAGAAAAGTCCGCAGTTGGACAGAGCACCGTAATATCAATATGGTGATGTTGGCGACCAGCCTGGCCCCTGATGGATATTTGACACTGTAATTGGGCTTTTTGGGGGAGGGCAGCATCTTCCGGTGAAATGAGGTCGATTTTCAGTTTCATCCGGCCATCGCTTTGTTCGTATTTATCGCAGGAGGATTCTACTATGTTACTGGTAACTGCATCCCAGATGCAAGAACTTGATCAAAGGACTATTAAAGAATTCAGCATCCCGGGCCTGATACTGATGGAAAACGCAGGTCGCGGGATTTTTGAACTCATATGCCGACATTTTGCAGCAAGGCTTCACCAGGGGGTTACCATCCTGGTGGGACCCGGCAACAATGGTGGTGACGGTTTTGTCATAGCCAGATACCTCAACCAGGAAGGAGTTAAAGTTGAACTCCTGATCCTGGCGCCAGGAAAAAAATATACTGGAGACGCCCTTACAAATTACAATATAATAAAAAAACTAGGACTTCATATAACAGAATGCCTGGATTCAGACTCCCTTTCAACCATGTCCAAAACCATCGAGAAATCAGGCCTTATTGTTGATGCCGTCTTCGGGACCGGTCTTGTCAGGGAAGTTACAGGGAGATTCGCTCGATGCATTGAGATGGCAAACGCGAGTCCGGCACTCACAGTCGCAGTAGATATCCCTTCCGGATTATCAACTGATACGGGACGTCCCCTCGGCACAGCAATACGGGCTGATCTTACTGCCACCATGGCCCTTGCCAAGCTGGGGCTTGTCCTGCATCCCGGGACTGAATATGTGGGAGAACTCCACATTGTTGAGATCGGCATACCGGATACGGCAGTTGCTGAAGCAGATATCAAAACTGAACTATTTGATGAGAGGACTTTCAGGGCCGTACTTCGACCAAGGTCATCCATTGGCCACAAAGGCACATTCGGGCATCTTTTAATACTGGCTGGTTCAAGGGGAAAGACAGGGGCTGCGGCACTCGTGGCCTACGGAGCACTCAGGGCAGGGGCAGGGCTTGTCACTGTGGGATGTCCAACAGATATACAGCCTGTGCTTGCTCAGAAACTTACTGAAGCCATGACTGAGGATCTCCCTGGAACTAAATCAGGAACTGTTTCCAGTAAGGCCATCCCAATAATTGAGGCCCTGCTGGAAAGAAAAAAGGCCCTTGCCATCGGACCCGGCCTGGGACTGAACAACGAGACCCAGGATGTTGTGCGCCATCTCCTTGAAACAGTCCCTATACCTATGATAGCGGATGCCGACGCACTTACCGCCCTGGGCACGGATCACAGTCCGGTAACACGGGCAAAACAGCCCCGGATATTAACACCCCATCCTGGTGAAATGGCCCATCTGCTCGGATGCACAATTGCCGAGGTCCAGCATGACCGCATAGCAGCCGCCCTTTCCCTTGCCCATTCCTCAAAAGCCGTTGTGGTCCTTAAAGGGGCCGGGACTGTAGTTGCCGCATCCGACGGAAGGGTTGCCTTGAACTCCTCGGGAAACTCCGGCATGGGGTCAGGGGGCATGGGAGATGTACTTACCGGCATTATCGGGGGCTTTTTGGCCCAAGGCTACGATGCATGGGATGCTGCAAGGCTCTCTGTCTTTGCCCACGGGCATGCGTCGGATCAACTGGCAAAGGCAAAAGGCAACTGGGGATACCTGGCAAGTGAGGTAGCTGATTGGATGCCTCACTTATGGATCTCATGAACCTTGGCATTAAATGCTCAGACAGCAATTTTTTCCTTTGATGTTTATCATGGGCAATAAGGACAATCCGTACGGGAAAAATATAAGACAAAACAAGCCGGGACCAAACAGGTTTGAAGATAAAAAAATGGTCACGAAAGCACGAAAATACGAAGACACGAAAGCCTGAATTTGGTTTTATTTCGTGCTTTTAATCTTTCGTATTTTTGGACAAGCTGAAGATCAATTGGTTAAAATCCTGTTTGGTCCCGGCTTGTCCGGATTAAGAGGAGAAAAACAATGCCGATACACGAACTTGCAGGCAAGCCTGCACCCAGGTCTATGCTGGTTAATATTCCAAGGCTCGTCTCAGCTTATTATACGCATAAACCTGATGTCTCGGACCCCGGTCAGCGTGTAGTATTCGGCACCTCCGGGCACAGGGGGTCGTCGTTGAGAAACAGTTTTAACGAGGACCACATCCTGGCCATCTGCCAGGCCCTCTATGAATACAGAATATTCAGAAAGATTACAGGACCACTTTTTATAGGGATTGATACACATGCCCTTTCAGAGCCTGCCCTGGCCACTGCTATTGAGTTTTTTGCCGCGGCCGGTGTAACGGTCGTGGTCCAGAAAGGTTTGAGTTATACACCCACTCCTGTGATATCACATGCTATTCTGACCTATAACGCCAAGACGACAAAGAGGCTTGCAGACGGAATTGTCATCACTCCTTCTCACAACCCGCCTGAGGACGGCGGATTCAAATATAATTCACCTGAGGGAGGTCCGGCCTCTGTGGAGACGACAAGGGTCATTGAAGACAGGGCCAACGAGCTTCTCCAGGGCGGGCTTAAAGACGTAAAAAGGATGCCCTTTGAGAAGGCCCTGAAGGCCGATACAACCCAAGAATACGATTACATCACTCCTTATGTGGAAGACCTCAAGAACATCATCGATATGGAGATCATCGCCCGTGAGGGGATCAAGATCGGCGTGCATCCCCTGGGCGGTTCGGGAATTTATTTCTGGGACCCCATTGCCGAACTCTACGGGCTTTCTATTGAGATAGTGAACAGGTCTGTGGATCCCACCTTTTCTTTCATGACTCTGGACAAAGACGGCAAAATCCGCATGGACTGCTCGTCTCCCTATGCCATGGCGAGTCTAATTGAACTGAAGGACAGGTTTGACATCGCCTTTGGCAACGACACGGATACTGACCGCCACGGTATTGTTACGAGGACCGCAGGGCTTCTTAATCCTAATCACTATCAGGCAGTGGCTATCTGGTATCTGTTTCAGAACAGGCCCGGGTGGAGGGAAGACGCGGCTGTTGGCAAAACCCTGGTTTCAAGTTCAATGATCGACCGGGTGGCAGACTACCTAAAAAAAAGACTGTGCGAAGTGCCTGTAGGCTTCAAATGGTTCGTGGACGGTCTACTTGACGGTTCTTACGGCTTTGCAGGTGAAGAAAGCGCAGGGGCGTCCTTTCTGAGAAAAGACGGCACAGTCTGGACCACGGACAAAGACGGAATCATCATGGATCTTCTTGCCTGCGAAATCACAGCCAAAACAGGCAAGGACCCTGGAGAGATCTATAAAGAACTTGAGGAAAAATTTGGCATTTCTATTTATCAACGCATTGATGCGCCGGCCACACCAAAGCAGAAGGCGATTCTCAAAGGTCTTTCCCCCGACATGGTCACGGCAGATAACCTCGCAGGAGAACCCATAATCGCAAAACTGACCAAAGCACCCTGCAACAATGCGCCCATTGAAGGCCTCAAGGTAGTGACGGAAAATGGCTGGTTCGCAGCACGGCCTTCCGGTACCGAGGATATCTATAAATTGTATGCTGAGAGCTTCAAGGGTAAAGAGCATTTGAAGAAGATCCAGGAAGAGGCACAAGAGATTGTTGATAATGCCTTAAAAGCAGGAGGGATCTGATAGGGAACACAAAAATCACAAATATAATGGCCAGGGAGATTTTGGATAGCCGTGGTAATCCTACTGTGGAAGCTGAGGTGAGTCCGGCATGCGGGATCACGTCCAGGGCAGGAGTCGCTAGGCCCCTTCTATTATTCTAACAGAGAAAAAACTGGCCCTCAGGGCCAGGTCAGAGACAATAGGTTCTGCCGGCAGCAAGCCAAAGCCGGGCCCTCTGGACCCGGATTCTTTATAATTCATCTTGATCTCGATAAATCGAAGGAAGCCAGTCTCCGTCATGAGACTCCTTTTCAAGGGAATGAGACAGGATGTCCCCATTCCTCTTTGATCTTGTTGATTATCCGGGGGTCTGCCCTGAATGGTATGTCAGGGGTTTCCGGAGCAGGTAAGCAGTGAGTTTGAGAAAACGGCGTTTTCTGTAGATTCAGATTGTAGGCAATGACCATCAGGGATTCCAGATTGACCGTATCCATAATATTGTAGGCGAGTAATGTTTCCAGGGCTTTCCGGCTGTTGGTTTTTTTGAACTCATCCCAGAGCAATATGGCGAAATAACCGTCAACACCATCAAGTTCCCCCCTGTGTAATCCTAACCGTCTCTCACATCTCTTCAGTCCTCCTGAGTATCCGAGTCTTTTCAAGACATATCGCAGATCAATATGGACTTGCTCAATTTTAATCCCCAGATAGCTTTCAATAAACGGGACATCAAAACATTTCCCATTATAAGTCACAATGACCTGGTAATTCTGAATATCCTTTCCGAATGCATCGAGGTTGTCACCCTGGACATAATGAAAAATGGACCTGCCGTCATATAGGGCAATGGTCGTGATGGAGTCTCCCCATTTATCCAGTCCTGTTGTTTCTATATCCAAAAATGCAGTAGAATGACGAAAATGCGGAAATAGCCGCCAATGTTGATCCGTGCCCAGTAAGCCAGCAAAATATTCCGGCTGATAAGCCAGATGCTTTTGGGACAAATCTATGTGATCTTTGATTGATGCTATCTTTTCGGGCGATAACTTAACTGGATAGGGTTCAACAAAATCATCCCAGGAACGTATGCCGGATTCCCATAGGCGTTTTTCTGTTATCAAGCCTATACCGGGAATATGAGAAAATGTATTGGTGAGCATGTAGAATTAGGCATCCTTCACGACAAGTCAAAAGTAGTTTATACTTTATTGACCTTGTATTTTGGCAGTGAAATTTGAAACCTGAAATTAGAGCTGATTAATCCAATTTTCAGTTTCGACATCGGTATTTAATTCGATTGAATATACATTTTTTTGAAAAAAGTGTAAATTGGTAAATGAAGGATGTTTACATTTTTTACTTTTGTTGAGTAAAATAGGCAGTATCTTGAAAATTTTAAAATAAAGAAATTTTGGAGGAGACAAAATGCAAAACTCTTTTTTGCAGAACACAAGACATGCTTTGTGCCGGAATTTCCTCTTGGAGAGAGAATCCATCCGACATCGATCTCGAAACTGGTATCACGCAGTCGTATTTTTACTCAGCCTGCTTGTCCTTGCCGGTTGTGCACGATATGGACATCGTGTTTCCCCTGTTCCTCTGCCTGGGGCTCAACCTGAACATGTGACGGTGGATGGGGTCGAAATGCTGGCCGTCGCGTTCCCGGATGCAAAGACCTCAGAGGATCGGTTTGGCTTTAACGTGCGCGGATCAGGGCTTTTGCCGGTCCAATTAGTCATTGATAATCAAGGTACACAGAAGGTGAGTATAAATTCCGGGCAGACATTCCTGATTGATCAAAGCGGGCAGGCTTGGCCTCTTCTTTCAGCAGAGGAAGCCTATCAACGGGTGAAGGGCTATGTAGAGATAGGTGAAACAGCAAAAGGCACTGTAAAACCCGCTGTTTTACTCGGGGCTGCAGGTGCCTTGGCAGGTTTTGCCGTCGGCATCATTTCAGGGGAAGATATCGGTGAAAGCGTGGGCAAAGGAGCTGTCCTTGGAGGTACAGCCGGGGCGCTGGCAGGTGGGACTGCGGCCTATGTTACTGCCCCGGAAAAAATCAGGACCGATCTGGCACAAAGGACGTTGAGTAATCGGCCTGTCGAACCCGGACAACTGGCCTATGGATTTCTTTTCTTCCCAGGTCGCAAAGAGGCCATATCTGTGCAACAGCTTCGTTTGGCCGTCACGATTGGGGAAGAACCACACATCCTGAATTTACTTCTGGCAAATTCCAGTGTGCCGGAACTTTGAAGTTTTGGGTATGAATCCGACTTTAGATAAGATTATCCGTTTTGGACGAGGCGAGGAAACAGCAGACCTGTTGCTCAAGAACGGCAAGGTGGTCAATGTCTTCACCGGTGAAATACTTCGGGCCGACGTGGCCGTAGCTGAAGGAATCATCATAGGCGTCGGTGAAGGATACGAAGCAGTTAAGGTCGTAGATCTTTCCGGTCAATATGTCTGCCCCGGCTTTATTGACGGCCACATTCACATCGAGAGCACAATGCTTTCACTTTATCAGTTCGCCCGAGCCGTAGTTCCCAGAGGCACGACTGCCGTTGTCTGTGATCCTCACGAAATCGCAAATGTTCTGGGGCTTGAAGGTATTCGCTATATGCTTGAGGCCAGCGCAAAGCTGCCCCTCACGGTTTTCGTAATGGCATCTTCCTGTGTTCCTGCCACCCATCTGGAGACAGCAGGAGCAGCACTCTCAGCCCAGGACCTGGAACCTCTTTTTGACCATCCACGGGTATTGGGCCTGGCAGAGATGATGAATTTTCCGGGCGTACTCTACCGCCTTCCGGATGTTCTGGCCAAACTGGAAATTGCCGCTCAGCGAGGCCTGCCCATTGATGGACACTGTCCGGGGCTCACCGGCCATGATCTACAGGCATACATAGCTTCCGGCATTAACTCAGATCACGAATGTACCCAGCTTGAAGAGGCATTAGAAAAACTTCGCGCCGGGATGTATCTTTTTATCCGCGAGGGAACTACTGAACACAACTTGGCTGAACTTCTGCCGGTGGTTACGGCTGATAATGCCCGCCGATGTCTCCTTGTGACAGATGACAGGCATCCAAAAGACTTAATGGACCTCGGCCACATGGACTACTCTGTTCGTCGGGCAGTGCAGGAGGGATTGAATCCTGTTACTGCCATTCAGATGGTAACCCTGAACCCGGCGGAACGATTCCGCCTATATGACAGGGGTGCCGTGGCCCCTGGATACCGTGCCGATCTGGTGATCCTGAATGACTTGAAGGACTTCTCTGTGGAAAAGGTCTTCAGCAGGGGTCGCCTAGTGGCTGAAAACAACAACCCATTATTTGATGAACCGCAAAAGACATATGATATTTCCTCTTCTGTAAATATAGTCTCAGAGGACCTAAGTTTCGAGATCCCGGTCCAGGGAGAGCGGGTCCGTACCATCGGTGTGGTTGAAGGGCAGATCGTAACAGAGGCATTAGAACTGCCCGTAAAACATAGAAACGGTCTTGCCGTAGCCGACGTGGATCGAGATATCCTTAAACTGGCAGTTATCGAAAGGCATCACGCTACAGGCAACATAGGTTTGGGTTTTGTTAAGGGTATAGGCCTGAAAAAAGGCGCTCTGGCCAGCACAGTAGCCCATGATTCTCACAATCTCATTGTAGTCGGCACAAACGATGCGGACATGACCGCTGCTGTCCATGCGGTAATCAAGGTAGGCGGCGGATTTGCGGCAATTGCTGACAAGCAATTGCTGGCAAGAATGTCTTTGCCGATTGCAGGCCTCATGTCAGAGGCCCCATTTGAGATTGTGCGCAAAGAGATGGATGAACTTCTGTCAGCAGCCTATGACCTGGGGAGTCCCTTGGAAAATCCATTCATGACCCTGAGTTTTTTGGCCTTGCCTGTTATTCCTGCTCTGAAACTTACTGACCTCGGTCTGGTGGATGTAAATAAATTCGCATTTGTGTCCTTGTTTGTATAGCTGTGAGGCATGGTCATTGACATGCTATGGCCGCGGCATTAATTTTTATGATAATTAAAATACAGAGGTATTATGCAGATAAGGTACTTCCATCCTGACCATGTCAAGGTCCTGGACGAAGCTATATCCATCTCAGAGGATGTAATAAGCGATTACTTTTCTATTTCTAGCGACTACTGGGTCAGGAATTCCTATGAGGTCAGGACCCTTAAGGAAGTTAGTTTATGTGAATACCCAGGTAAGGCCTTTGCACATCTTGTCCGTTATGGAAAAAATATAGAGGAGAAACAAAGCGGCAGGGACAGCCAGAAGTTTTATAGAATTTGCCTTCATGATCACAATATCCTGGAACAGACATCCGGAGGAAAAAGAGAAAGACTGTTTCCCTTTCTAATATATGTGATTACCCATGAATTTATTCACATAATGAGGTTTAGCCGTTATTTTTGTCACCCTGAATTTGATGACCGTAATGTGGAAGAACAGAAAGTCCATCTGGCGACCCATGACATATTGACATCTGTAAGAGTCAGAGGTCTGGATGCAGTCCTTGATCGATTTCTTCCACATTCGCAGTTGAATAAAAACTGAATATCGATTATATATTTAATTTGATGCTTTGGTTTAAGTACATCTGGAAACAATGTTGAGTAAACAGGGCATCTAAGTAGAATTTTTGGAGGTTAGTTTATGCCTATTTATGAGTATGAGTGTGAATCTTGCGGAGAAGTTATAGAAAGTTGGCAAAAGTTTTCTGATGCACCACTTAGTATATGCAAATCCTGTGGCGGCAATCTGCACAAGCTTATTTCCCATTCCTCTTTTCATTTGAAGGGTAGTGGTTGGTATGTAACCGATTATGCTGGGAAAAAGACTGGAATTGCGGATTCAAAAAAGTCTGAGTCAAGCCCTGATAAAAAAAGCAAAAAGGACACCGATTCTTCTTCCGACTCTCCATCCAGCAGTTCCTCCGACATTACTCCTTGATCAATCCATATATAGGGTGGCAGCTCTGAAGGCTGCCACTTTTTTTTATTCCCGCGCCTTGCCCTCGAACAAAATTTTGAATCTTGTAAATGATTCTAATTGTGATATAGCCGCAAAAAGGCACAAAAATAAAAAGCAGCTCTCAGTAATGTTAGGTGATTATAATCATTAACAATTCGACATTCGATTTTTTATAAGATCAAAAGAAAATAATCCTGAAACTGTGAACGTCTACGATGTTTTTTTGTCATGGTTCCGTTATTATTTACCGAATATAAGAAGAGGTAGGCGTCCTTTATTTTGTAGTTTACACTTTTTCAACATAGATGGATACCAGCCATTAGCCATTATTTTTGTAACTTCTCAATAAGTTGGGGTAGATTACATTTTGCGACTATTCACTGGATTCCGGCTTTCGCCGGAATGAAAGGCGCTCACACCCAATCGTCATTCCGGTGAAAGCCGGAATCCAGACATCTTACCCTGAGTTATTGAGAAGTTACTTATTTTTAGCTTAACAGTCCGTTTTTATACAAAGTTTTTACCTAACAGCTAACAGCTAATCACACGGGTCATATTTTTTGAGGTGTGCCATGAAATGTTCGTGGCTGTCGATATCAGCCGTCTTTAGAGACAGAAACGATTCAGAACCTACACGTACGTGCCGGCACCAGTGGTTTTTGAAGTTTTATAATAAAATCGGCTTTAATACCTTTTTTCTTGTTTTTCCCCTCTTTTTTTATTTATCAGGTTGTGGACATCAGCACATACCACCACCGTCATCAACAACAAAGATACCCGTTCGGGAATTGCCTGCAACCCAACGTTCCTACAAGGTGAATGGACACGTTTACTATCCCTTGCCGTCTGCCAAAGGCTTTGTAGAGGAAGGGTATGCATCCTGGTATGGAAAGAAATTTCATGGAAGGCCGACCGCCAGTGGTGAGCCATATAATATGTATGCTATAACTGCCGCCCATCGTACGCTGCCTATGAACACATATGTAAGGGTACTCAACCTTGAAAATGGGCAGGAAGTCGTAGTCAGAATCAGTGATCGTGGGCCTTTTGCCAAGAAAAGAATTATAGATCTCAGCTATGGAGCAGCCAGGAAGGTGGGGTTGATCGGACCGGGGACGGCAAAGGTGAGGATTGAGGCATTGGGAGAGGTCCGACTTGGAGCTGGAAGTCCCGCCGTATTTAAGCCACATCCTGATTTCAGAAGGGGGAAATTCTATATACAGGTAGGGGCCTTTCTGGAATCAGACAACGCCAATGCCCTGAGGCGAAAAATGACCAAATATTATAAGGATGTGGTTGTTTCTCGCCAACTAAGAGGATGTCAGACCCTTTACAAGGTGCAGATATTTGCATCCACTGAGTATAATACAGCCAAAAATTTTGAAGCCCGGCTTGAAGGCTCTGGTTTCCCAGAGGCTTTTATGGTTGCGAGGTGAGGCGAAGAGGCCTGTATCTTGCTTGACAGCAGTTTCTGTGGGCCGTAATTTAATACTGATAATTGAGGAATTACGAATTTACGAATTAAAGGTACTTTTTTGACTTTAATTCTTCAAAGAATGGTATCGCCGGAGGTATATTTTTGAGAAAAAGACTAGATAACCGCAGTTTTGTAAAGATGCTTGACAGGGATTCGGGTTTTACCCTGATTGAACTCCTTGTGGTAGTAATAATTATTGGGCTTTTGGCTTCCCTGGTAGCACCCAAATTTTTTGGAAAGCTGGGAATGAGCAGACAAAAGACTGCAAAGGCCCAGATCGAACTCTTTGGTGCTGCTCTTGACGAGTTTCGCCTGGACAACGGTCGCTATCCCAGTACTGAGGAGGGCCTTTTGGCCTTACGGGACAAGCCGGACGGTCTTGAAAATTGGGCTGGACCTTACCTGCCCAAGGCCATTCCAAAGGATACATGGGGACACGAATATGTCTACAGTTCTCCCGGAGAACACTATGACTATGATATTATCAGTTATGGCCGTGACGGTGAGCCGGGCGGAGAGGATGAAGACTCAGACATAGTAAGTTGGGAGTGAGGGAATTTAGTGATTTAGTGATTTGGTGATTTAGTGAATGTTCAAAACGTAAAGTCTTTCCTGGGGTCTTTGGTCAAGAGGAAAGACCAAAACGAACTCCAAAACGCAGGCGGCGACCAGGTTCTTGATGCCGAGTCAAATTCAGCGGAGGTGCCTGGGTCGGGATTTCCCCAAATAAGCGCGGCGGATTTTCCTGACAAGCCTCCTATGATAAATGGGCTGTCTCCGCAGCTTATGCGGCAGTGGAGGGTTGTCACATTATCTATGGATGACTCGGAAACCAGGGTGGCTATGGCTATGCCCCAGGACCTGTACCTGAGAGAACTCCTTGAAAGTATTTATCAGAAGCCGGTCCGTCCCTTTCTTGCCAGTGAAGAGGATATCCTTGCTGCTGTTTACAGATGGTATGAAGCCGATATAGACCTGGGAGGGGAGGAGTCCGGGGACGAATCCCGTACTGTTGATGAGCTATGGGAAGATCCTGAACAGTTGCGGGGCCTTGCCTCCGAGGCCCCTGTGATACGTCTTGTAAACCATATTATCAGTCAGGCACTTGAGGTAAAGGCTTCAGACATACATTTTGAGCCATTCAGAGATCACTTTAAGGTAAGGTTCCGTATAGATGGAGTCCTTCACGACATTGAGACAGTTGCAAAAAAGCTCCAACCCGCAATTACTTCCCGACTGAAGCTTATGGCCAAAATGAATATTGCTGAGATGCGTTTGCCTCAGGACGGGCGCATCAAGGTCCGAGAGGGGCAAAGAGAGATAGACATCAGGGTTTCTTCTCTGCCGACCCTTTTTGGGGAAAGTATAGTGCTCAGGCTTCTCAACCGGGAGGAGGTTCGGCTGGAATTGGAAACTTTGGGGATTTCAGGCGACATATTGGTGGATTTTGAAAAGATAATTTCAAGGCCCTATGGGTTGGTATTGGTCACCGGTCCGACCGGCAGCGGGAAGACCACTACTCTTTATGGGGTTATGAACCGCATCAATGCCCCGGACAAGAAAATTGTAACAGTAGAAGACCCGGTTGAGTATCAGTTGGATGGGATAAATCAGATCCAGATCCGTCCTAAAATAGGGTTGGGTTTTGCCTCTGCTCTTCGCAACATCCTTAGACAGGATCCGGATGTGATACTTGTCGGAGAGATCCGGGACGCTGAGACTGCTGAAATTGCCATACAGTCCGCCCTTACCGGACATCTTGTATTTTCTACCCTCCACACAAACGATGCTGCAAGCGCCATTACCAGGTTGCAGGAGATGGGCGTTGAGTCTTATCTTTTGTCCTCCTGTCTACTTGCAGTGATGGCTCAGAGGCTGGTCAGAAAGATCTGTCCGCATTGCGGGGCTGCCTATGATCTACCGCCTGGTTTTTTCGAGGAGGTAGTCCATGCCCTTGGGGTGGACAGCACTCAGGCTCCATCCGAGGTCTGGCGGGGTAAGGGTTGCGCTAATTGTGCCAATACGGGATTTTCCGGTCGTACTGGTATATATGAGCTGATCCAGGTGGATGACGAGATAAGGCGACTGATAGTCAAGGGTGCTGATAGCGGCTCAATCCTTTCCAAGGCCCGATCCCTGGGCATGAGGACGCTTCGTCAAGACGGCCTTCAAAAAGTCCTTGCAGGTCAAACAACTTTTGAAGAGGTTATGAGGGTCACTAACTGATTGGGTGATTTAGTGATTTAGTGATTGAAGAAATTTAGTGATTTGGTGATTGTTGGGTATGCCTACTTTTGCTTATGAGGCCCTGGATGTTAAAGGGCAAAAGATTGAAGGGACCGGCGAGGCTGCAAGCCAGGATCTCTTGATTTCCATGTTAATCTCCCAGGACCTTCAACCTCTTAAAGTTAAGAGGTTGAAGCGTTTCCATGCTTTATGGAGCAGGCAAGGGGTCAGGTTCAGCCACGATGATCTCCTCTACTTTACCAGGGAATTGGCTGATCTTCTGGAAGCCGGTGTCCATTTGGAGCGGACTCTGGTCATCCTGGAAGATGCTGCTGAGCAGAAGAAAATACGTGTACTGATTAATACCATAAGACAGGAAATCCACGGAGGTAAAAAGCTGTCAGAGGCATTATCTTCCTATCCGGACATCTTCAACCGCCTCTACATTAATATGGTGCGCGTAGGGGAGTTGGGAGGTGTCCTCCCTGAGGTTCTCAAGAAGCTGAGTGGTTTCATCGAGCGTTCAAGAGATATTCGGAAGTTTATTATTACTTCATCCATCTATCCAAGCATCCTGGCCCTTGTGGGCATTTTATCAGTTTTTATATTAGTAACCTTTGTTGTGCCGAAGTTTGGCCAAATTTTTGAGGATCTCAATCAGCCTATGCCCCTAGCTACCAAGTTCATCGTTGGGGCCAGCATGTTTTTACAGTCATGGTGGTGGTTGTTATGCCTGGTTATCCTTGTGCTTAGTACTGGTTTTTACTCCTATATTAAGTCATCTGAAGGGAGGGCTTGGTGGGACAAGGTGGTGCTTCGTCTGCCCTTGGCCAGCTCCATGTTGCTGAAGATAGAACTCGGTCGTCTAGCCCGTACTCTGGGTACCTTGCTTGAGAGCGGTGTTCCTATACTCAAGGGTATTTCTCTTTCGGGAGAAGTGGTGTCTAACAGCGTTATACGGAGTGCCGTGGATGATCTGTATAAGGGAGTCCGTCAGGGAAAGAGTCTCAGCCAACTTATGAAACAGGCAAAGGTCTTTCCCCCGCTTATGGACCACCTGGTGGCTGTTGGAGAGGAAACAGGGGCTATGGGGCCTATGCTTTTAAAGATTGCCGATGATTTTGAAGAAAAGGTCCAGCACGACACCAAGGTCTATTTATCTTTGGTGGAGCCTATAACCATAGTACTGATGGGAATTATTATCGGCGGGATTATCCTGTCTATGCTCCTTGCTATATTTGGTATTAACGATGTGGCTTTATAAAAGGTGGAAGGTTAAAGGTAGAAGCTCAAAAGGTTTTACACTTGTAGAGCTCCTTGTAGTGCTGGTACTGATAGGCATCTTTAGTTCTCTGGTTTTTGTGGCCGTTGCTGGCGGGATACTTCGGTCTGAAGAGAATCGTTTTGTTCATTCCTTCACTCAGACCCTGGTCCGGGCCAAGTCCGCAAGTCTGGGTAGAGGCGAGGCAGTCAGGTTTTTTATTGATGGAGAGAGCAGGACTTTTTGCGTTGAAGGCCTTAAATGGCAGAATATCCCAGAGTCCATAAAGGTGGAAGGCGAGGGAGTGGGAGAAGTGGAACCAGGTGTTCATGCAGTGACCTTTTATCCTGATGGAAGTTCAAGCGGTGGGGAAATTGATCTCAAATGGGAAGGAGGTCGTCTGGACCGGATAGTGATAGACAGGTTCCTGGGGCTGATACGCATGGAGCGCATTTTATCGTGACAATCACCAAATCACCAAATCACCAAATCACCAAATCTTCCTCAGGCTTCACTCTCATAGAGGTCCTGGTTGCCACGGCAATAATGGGTATTTCGCTTGGGGTGTTGCTTTCGGGTTTTGCACAGGGCCATAGGCAGGCATTTAGGGGCGATATGGCCAGAGAGGCAGCGTATATAGCAGAGTCTGTGCTTCATGGATTGGCCACCAATGAGCCTGAATCCCTGTCTTCAAATGAGGAGGACGTAGAAGACCATCCCGGGTGGAGCTATAAGGTGGAGGTTCGGGATCTGGTCGTGAAGATGGCGGATCAGGAAAAGAAAGAGATTGAGGTGCCTGAGTTAAAGGAGCTTATTTTTACAGTACAACCTCCGTATAATGCTCATCCCTTTGTATTGACAAGCTGGATACCAGCAGAGCAGATATGATTCCGCTGAAAATACCACATCTGCTGCGTTGCTTCGATTTTCTCGTCATTGCGACGTACGCTAAGTACGCCTCATTCCTCGAAAATCTCGCGCCTTGCATATAAGGCATTTTGAGCAGAATCATATTTTAGAACTTTTTGTATGTAGTAGTGATAATTAGATATGAGAGAAAAAACGATCACCAAATTTTCATCAGGCTTCACACTTCTTGAACTCTTGATTTCTGTCTCTCTTATTGCTGTTTTGGTTCTTATTCTTTCCATGTCTGTTCGTACAGGACTGAGGTCCTACAGCAGGGGAAAAGAGATCAACGAACGTCTGATAGTTGTATCCGCCATTGAAGGACTTTTAGGCAGACAGCTCAGGGCTGTGGTGAGGGAGGATGGATCTGATCTCAAGGATTTTTCTAAATTTCATGGGGAAGAAAACGAAGTCTCCTTTGTGACTACCCACGTGCCGTTAGGCTCTCAGGCAGGTGGTCTTTTCAGGGTAGTATATCGTTTTGATGAGAGAGGAAAAAAATTTATCTATGCCCAGAAGGTCATCACCAGGCCTGAAGATTTGAAAGAGGCCCTTCCTGACAAAATAGATCCGGAAGATAAAGAGGACCTGACGGAACAGGGCTGGGGCCTTTCGATTGTAAAGGGGATAGATTCTCTGGCCTTCACATATCAGGGTACATTGCAGGATGAATCCACCCCTGAGGATTGGCAGGATGGCTGGAATAAAAAAGGCAAGGTGCCTGAGGCAGTGGCTATGGGCTTGGCTTTTTCCGATGATGGCGAGGAGCCTGCAACCACATGGCGGATTTTTTATACAAATTCCTTTATTCTGGTAAGCGTAGAGTGAATGAACAGAAAGGTACGGTTCTTGTGTTGGTCCTATGGGTGTTGACCCTGCTTACACTGGTTGGTGGTTTCTATGCGGTTGAGGCCAGAATCCGCAGGAACCTGGGCCAACATGCCTGGGATGCCCTGCAGGGCCGGGAGGTTGCGAGGTCTTTACTGCTTCTTGCAGCGAGCAAATTGTCTCCTCCCGGAACCGACAGGGAAGAAGCAGAGGACGGTCTTTTTGCTGACGGGAGTGTGTATAAAGTGAGATTTGGAGGCAGAGATGCCTGTTTTTCTCTGCAAGATGAGAATGGAAAGCTCGATCTTAATACCAGTTCAGAAGATCAGGTCAGAGAAGTAGTGAGGGCAATTCTGGGAGACGAGGAGCTTGAAGCCGCAGATACTATAGTGGATGGTATTTTGGACTGGAAAGATTCCGATAAGCTGGTGAGGCTGTATGGGGCAGAGGATGATGTCTACCAAGGCAGGTCTCCGCCGTACTATCCTGCTAATGGTCCATTTCATTTATTGGATGAATTGCTTCTGGTAAATGGTGTTGGCCAGGAGGCGTTTTACGGGCCTATAAATTGGTCATCCCAGGAGGAAGACGAAGACAGCGAGGTGGCATGGCAGGGTGGCCTCTGTGATTTATTCACGGTTTATAACAAATCAGGCGATGTAAACAGGGGATGTGCACCGTTACCTCTGAAGGAAATTCTAGATGCCGAACTTGGTGATAACACTACATCAACCCGTGAGGTAGTGTGTCTCAGGGTTTGGTTTGGCAGTAGCATATACCAGGTTTACTGGAATCCTCAGTCAGGGACAGAGGGGCCCAAGGTCAAGCATTGGACTGAGGCAATGTCTTTAGGAAGCAAAGGCTCAAAGTGGTCAGAGAACGAGAAATAACAGGTATTTATCTGGACGAGTCCAAGCTCGATGTCTTCTGTCTTAAGGGGCGGCTTGGAAAATGGTCTTTTGTTCAACTGCCCTATAAATTTGATGATACCGGGCGTTCCCTGGCAGAACAGGTAAAAGGCGTACTTCAGTCTATTCATCCCTCGCGAAGGCGCAAAATATGTCTGGCCCTTCCTCGCAAGAATCTGTTTTTAAGGGAGTTAAGCTTTCCACAGTTGGAACCGGACGAGGCGGCAAATGCAGTCCGTATGGGCATAGGACTTCATGTACACCTGAAACCGGATGAGATATACCATGATCAATGGGCCTTCAAGCGTGGAAATGAGACCGTGGTGCTTCTGGCCTATATCCCCAGGAGTTTTCTTGATCCGGTACTCCGGGTGGTTCGTGAGACAGGCCATGGCAAATCGCTTGGTCCTATATCATCTGCGACTTTGGGGCTGGATATCCTGCTGCGCAGCAGTGCAGAAGCCTCTCTTCCCTGCGTCAGCCTTGGCCGGCAGGGAGATGGATGGATTGTTTCTCTCCACGGTGTCTATGGATGGGAAGGCTCACATTCCGTATCAGTTTCAGGTGAAGAGGATGTCTCGATGGGCCTGCAAAAGCTTGCTCAATATCTTCCTTTTCCTTTTTCCAAGATTGCAATGGCCCCTGTCTATGCAGTAGGGGATTCGGGTACGGCAATTCTGGATCCTCCACCCAGAGATCCATGTGATGCAATAAAAGACCTTTTGAATATCTGTGGGCAGGAGGGCAAAGTCACTTGGGGCTTATGTGCCGCTTCACTGGGACTAAGTTCTTATCCTGCTATTTCTTTCCAGGAAGGTATTCGTCGCAAACCCTTTCGTTTGCGTGTAAAACCGTATCAATTTATGGTTGGGGCTGCCGCTGCGGCAATGATATCGGTATCAGGTTTTCAGGGTTTACAGTTACAACAGCGTGCTCACTCTGTTCATAAGATGGAACAGGAGGTCAAGGAGCTACAAAAACGTCTGTCACCCATGCTGAATACCCAGAAGCAGTTGGAACAGATTGAAAGTCAGCTCAAGGACCTGGAAGACTTTAAGGTTGAGAAGCCCTCTGAACTGAAGGTCTTAAAGGCCGTAGCGGAGCTTATGCCTCCAGAGACATGGATAAAAAGCTTTAATATAAGAAATGACAAGTTAAAGGTCACAGCCGAGGGTGGTTCAGCAGTAAAGACCATGGGGAATTGGCGTCGGAGTCCTCTTTTTTCAGAGGTTAAACTCATATCTCCTGTCACAAAGGACAGGCAGCAAAGGGAACGTTTTACAGTGGAGATGAAGCTGGCCAGCGGAAAAGGAGGGGCGAGTAATGGCAATTAGTCATCAGCTCTCCAGTAAAAGAAGCCCCTTATTACATTATGGTTTATTGGTAATTGGACTTATACTTTGGTACAGCTTGGTATGGGCCCCGCTGTCCGGCAAAATCGAGGGGTTAGATAGCAGGCTTGAGACACAGGAGGCGAAAATTGGGCGTTTGAAGCGGGACATCAAACGCCATCGTGGTGTAGACCAACGCGTTACGCAGTCGAAGCGGAGACTCGCGATTGCTGTAAAGGGGCTTATGCCCGGTGATACTCCACAGCTTGTAGCATCCAATTTACAGGATATTTTGCTCAAAATGGCCTCTGAAGCCGATCTTCAGGTAATTACTTATAAAACAGGCCGGGCTCGAAAATGGAGAGGTTATCAACTAGCCGTAGCTACTTTTAGTGCTAAGACAGATATCAGGAAGCTGGTCAAGTTTTTGAAATTATTAGACGATGATCGTAGGGTATTTCGAATACAGAGTATCAGCGTGGTCAAGGTAAGGGGGCGGAATCCACATCTTAGGGTCAATCTCGAGGTGGAAGCCCTCTTTATGAAGGCGGTTTAAGGGATATGGTTAAGATGAGAATACAAGATCGGAAATGGATAGTCTGCGGCCTGGTTGTCATATGTTTTTTAGGATCCATTCAAGGCTTGGCATTTGCCCAGGATCCCATCACGCAGGAGATCCCATCAGACGAAGGTGAAAATGCCTTAAATGATACTAATGCGGTTGTAGTAAAGTCTCCCTTTTTCGGAGCCAGGGCTGGTGAACGTCGTCAAATAGACATTACTCTGGATAATATGGATATATATCCTGTCTTGGATCAGGTCCTGGGGCGCATTTTGGAGCTTAACTATGTGGTAGATCCAGCCATTAAGGGGACAATTTCACTCAATATCAAGGGCAGATATACCAAGAATGAATTCCTTGATCTCTTCAATTCCATATTACAGATACACGGCCTGGCTATAACCCGCGGCGCTCAGGATCTCTACAAGGTGGTACGGAAGGCCAGCAGTGCCAGAACAGGGTCAGAAGTGGTAAATGTCGGAGAACATGTCCCCCATCCGGGAGACGTAATCAGTGTCTTTCAACTCCAGTATCTCTCGGCAGCCTATGTAATCGCAAATCTCAGGAATTTTATCTCTCCAGGTGCGGTCATTGTGGCCGAGCCAAGCTCCAATGCCGTCCTTTTGGTGGATACTGCAGAAAATGTAGCCAAGTTGTCCAAGATATTGGCTTTAATGGATACGGATCTTTTTAAAGATATACATTGGCGTTTCTATACCCTGGAGCATACCGATGTGGATGATCTATCGAAAGACCTTGATAAGATATTCAAGACAAAGGGGCTTTACATAAAGCCGGGTATTGATCCTGGCGGTCTCCAGATTATGCCTTTAAAGACCATCAACTCCTTACTTGTAGTGACCAAGTGGGAGGAAATCCTGGATGTGGTGGGCAACTGGGTGACCCAACTGGACCAGGAGATATCACAGAAGGGGACCCAGGTCTATGTATACTTTGTCCAGAACGGCAAGGCTGCAGATATCGCCGACATCCTCCGGCAGCTTTACGGTGGAAAGCCATCAGAGCTTAAAGGCAAGAAAGAGGTCCTTGTGGAAAGGGAAAAAAAGCCCGCAAAACAGCAAGCCGTGCAGCATACCGGGGAATTGGCCGGAGAGGTGGAAATCATTGCGGACGAGATCAACAATGCCATACTCATCAAGGCCACGCAGAGAGATTATGCCATCCTCTCAGGTGTGCTGAAAGAAATCGACGTGGTTCCAAGGCAGGTGCTGATCGATGTGTTGATTGTTGAAGTTACTCTTGATAATGAGCTTCAGTACGGGGTACAATGGTTCCTCACGGCTCACGGAATCAACACCGGAGGAGGGGATATGGATGCGGACATAGGGCTGAACAAACCTGATTTCGGCCTCGCTGAAGGTAAGCTGCTCAGTAGCGACATGGCGGGCTTTTCTGCGGCCCTTTTTTCAGCCGGAGACCTGAGAGCCCTTATACACCTGCTGGCCTCGGAGTCAGAAGCCAACATCGTTTCCGCTCCAAATATACTTGCTGTAGATAATCAAGAGTCGACAATCGAAGTGACTAGGGACGAACCAACTGTATCCAGCTCGCAGACAAGTTCGGAGTATGCCTCTACAACGCAGACAATTCAGTATCGCAGTGTCGGTGTAATATTGAAAGTAACGCCTTTGATTAATGAGAGCGGACTGGTGACGTTGGAGATTTCACAGGAGGTGAGTAATCTCCTCGCCCAATCGGTGGTAGAGGGCATCAATTCTCCGGTTTTTCAAACCCGCAAGGCCACGACAAACCTCGTCGTACAGGACACCCACACAATAATAATTGGTGGTTTAATGCAGACACAGCAAGAGAATGTCCACAGCGGTATCCCCATCCTCAAAAACCTTCCGATCTTAGGGTATCTGTTTGGAAGCAAAGGTTACAAAACCAAGAAGACAGAGCTTTTGTTTGCCATTACGCCCTATGTAATCCATACAAAGGAGCAAGCTGATGTCCTCACCCAGGAGTTCTCCAAGAAGGTGAAATCCCTGAGGCGAATATTAGAACAAAGGGGCGTGCTTGATGATGAAGGGGATGCGGTGAAGACGGAAGACTGATGCCGGCAGACAACACACATAATAGAGCTTTTTGGGGGAAACGGTCTTTTCCCGCCCTAAATGCTCCAGTATTCAGGCCCGGTGATTCTAAAAGGCGTTGGGGCGTTTTATTAATGGTTGCTATATGGCTTTCTATTTCAGTATTATCGCAATGCCTTGAACCATGGGCTGTTCATGCCAAAGAATCTCAGGTTGAGCTTGGTCCCTATGAAGTTATTATTAGCAAGGATCCTTTTGATCCTGAGCGAGGCAAGAATCAAGCTTTACCCTCAGCAGTGGAGGGTGATTTAAAAGACCGGCACCAAGTCTATGGTACTATTATTGCCGGAGAAATACGACAGGCCTTCCTCATGGTTGCAACTCCCAAGTCTGCCCCCGGCCGTCAAAAAAAAGCGGTTAAGGGATCTCAAAAAAACTTGCGTACCGTAACTGTTGGGGACGTTGTTGATGGCTGGCGTGTAGCGGATATAACAGCTCAAGGTGTTAAGTTTGAATCTGATGGGGAATATGTTGAAATTGGTATGTTTGATGAAGCCAAGAAAGAGAGAAAGGCCACAGCTCCAGTTGCCTTGCAGACTCCCCGTCCAAAGCCACAGGTAAGGCGAGCTCCTAAATTAATACCAGCAAAAAGGGCCTCTTCCAGCACTAGCAAGTCGGGTTCTCGTTCTCAAAAAAAGTCTGGTAAAAAGACTAAGCAACACTCAAAGACGTTTGGTCCTGTCAAAGCCTCAACTAGTTCTGGACCTCAGACAGAAACCGGGGGGACAAAGAGTGCCCCCGGACAGCCAAAGTTTTTTACTCCATCTGCGTCTTCAGGCGGCCAAGGAGGGCCAAATCCCTTTCTGAAGCTTATAAGAAAGGCAGAGGAAAAGTAATTGTTGCATACGATTAGACGGACTTGTGAGCCACTTGTTTGAATGCGTTGGTTTACTTGCTTTCGATTTCCCTGAGGCACTCTTCAAGATTTTCAGGGTTTTCTCCTGGAAATATTGAAGCAGATCCTTCAGGCAGACATTTCCTTATCAGGTTGCCTAGGACTTTTTTTGGGCCAAGCTCAATAAAGTTTGATATCCCGTCCCTGTCCATGTTAATTACGATTTCATACCATCTGACAGGTGAGCAGATCTGTTTTTTCAGGAGATCCTTGATTTCCTCCGGGTCTGATTCCGGCCTTGCCGTGACATTGCTGTAAATCGGGATTTCGGGTTTACAAAAAGAAACTTCACCCAAGATTTCAGAAAAGCGTCTTGATGCCTCTTCCATAAGGGGGCTGTGATAGGCGCCGGAGACCTTCAGGGGAATCGCCCTTGCTCCTTTAGCCTTAGCTCCCTTACACAAATCGCCGACCATGTCTGTTTCTCCGGTGACTACAATCTGCTCCGGCGAATTGTGATTAGCCAGGACAAGGATGCCTTTTTTTGTTAGGGGTGCAATTAATTCCTCCAGCTCTTTCCTGCTAAGACCGATCACAGCAGCCATGGCCCCGGGGTTTTTGTCCCCTACCTCCTTCATAAGCCTACCCCTGGCATGGACCAGCTTGAATGTGTCTTCAAGGCTGATGACCCCGGCGGCCCACAGTGCCGGATACTCTCCCAGACTGTGTCCTGCTACTGCCGCCGCCTTTAATCCTGTATTTCTGGCGGCTATGCAGCAAACGATTTCTACAGCGGTAAGGCAAGGCTGGAGATTTTCAACATGGGTGAGTTCTTTCAGGGGGCCTTCAATGCAGAGCTTTTTCAGGGGAAGCCCTGTCAACTCTTCCGCCACAGAAAATACATGGGCCGCATCAGGCACTGTTTCCCAAAAGGCCTTACCCATTCCAACATATTGAGAACCCTGTCCTGGAAAGACAAAGGCCAGATTACTTTTCATTATTAGAAATTCTCCATGAATTAGCCAATCTTATCCACCTATGCTGGACATACTACGGGTGCAGGATAGTTTTTCTTTATCCGAAAATTCTTCTAATCCTTTTGGTTTCTTTAATACGGCCTGATGGAAAAAAAGAGCTAGCTCCTCTGTGCTCAGTCCTTGTTGCAAGGCCTTTTTGACATCTACTTCCTTGTCAGAGAACAGGCATAATCGAAGACGTCCATCTGCAGTGAGACGCAGACGGTTACAACTATTGCAGAAATGGTGGCTTAAAGCGCAGATAAATCCCACACTTCCTGGGGCCTTATCCAGCACATATTCATTCGCTGGTCCGGCATTGTGTAATTTGGGCAATGGGCGCAGTTTTCCAAATGCGTCCTCTACCTGATTTCTGATCTTATCACAACTGACAAATCTGGCCGGATTCCAAAAAATATCATGGCCGACAGGCATGAACTCTATAAAACGAACCTGTACGGGATATTTCAAGCTCAGTCCTGCCAGGGCTGTTATTTCACTGTCATTTATGCCTTTCATGATCACTGAGTTGATTTTTATAGGGGAAAATCCTTTTCCCAGGGCTTTTTCTATGCCCCGCCACACCTGCTCAAATAGATCAAAGCCGGTAATATAGGCAAATCGTTCCGGGCTTAGGGAGTCAAGGCTGATGTTAATATGCCTGATACCTGCCTTGAATAGGCCATCTGCATATTCTTCCAGCAGGACACCATTTGTGGTGATACAGATTTCTTCAAGCCCGTCAATCTCAGTTAGTCTTTCCACAAGGCTTATAAGGTCCCGCCGGACCAATGGTTCGCCACCTGTAAGGCGCACTTTTGTGACACCAATAGCCGTCAGGGTGCGACAAATTTTGAGAATTTCTTCATAGGTGAGAATTGAATCATGAGGCAACCAGGAGAAGTTAATCTGAGGCATGCAATACTGACATCGAAGATTGCATCTGTCTGTTACTGAGAGCCTGAGATAGGTCAACTGCCTGCCGTATCGGTCAACCAGGGTATTTTTTTCTTTTTTCACCAGATCAGCCAGCTTACCATAAAAGACTTTTTTTATTAGCCACAGACCCACACAGACAAACACAGACGAAATAGAGTTTCCAACTCACCGAACTGTAAGCGTTTACAGGGTGCTGCAGATGCGAGGCGTACGGGTACG
>CAZYEJ010000028.1:0-26290 GCA_964646435.1 uncultured Thermodesulfobacteriaceae bacterium | reverse complement strand
AGTACGGTGTTAGCGAAAGTAACTATATGCAAGAACCTAACCGGAAACTACTGGGCATGAATAGGTATCGGTGTGATTGTGACTGTGATTATTCATGAGTTCCTGCAACCGGTTGAAATAGGGTACCAGTGTAACATTAGATAGGTAGAAAACCGTCAATCCACGAATGCCGCAAGGAAAAACGACGTGCGTGCATCCTTTAACATGTAGGGCATCAAGATGGATCGATTTTTGCGAGTGTCAATGAATATAGGCGTTAGCGCCGGCTTAGGCCTAATTGTGGGTTATATTGCATTCCGGCAATCTGAGTCTATGGAAGGAGCTTTTGTATCGGCAGTAGTTACTGCAGTATTGTCTTTTGCACTATGTGAAACTCTCAATATGTGGTTGCGTTTCAAAAGGCATTACAAGGTTTTTAGGAGACTTAACAATGATCTAAACCCACCCAGTTTGTGCCCAGCCGTTTTGGTTGATGCGTATCATAGCATTTTTTCATCAATTGAAGATGTAAAGAAGAACATTCTTACTCCACTCATGGAAGAAGGGCGTTGTGTTAGTTGGAAAAGATACGGAGCGTTGCTTTCTAGTTGTCTTAAGCTCAATGAAAACAAGTTCATGGCTACCTGTCTTCTTACGCCAGTTCAATTCATGAGTCCACAGTTTAAGCCTTACTTGTTGGCGCAACAAGTAGACCTGAAACAGGGGGTCCGTGGTTGGCTGGATGGTTGGATGGGCCGACGGATTCGTATTATTGCAGTTCATAAAAACCAAATTCTGGAGGACAGCAAGGATGCTTCAAAGAAAGAAGTTATGAAGTTGTTTTTAAAATGGCATAAGAAGATCCGTGTTCCTGTTTTTTTTATCTCGCGGGACAAATTCGAGGAAATGCACACTTCACGATTTGCATCACTTGAGCTGAACGATTTTGTTTACTTTGCTATTGACTCCTATTTCTGGGTCATTGGGGTTAATACTAGTTATTCACCCCCCCCTGATATTGCAAGCGAAGAACCCCAGGTTCGTATTATTGAATCTCCAAAGGATGATATCGATCAGTATCAAAAATTTATACAAACGTTAAAGAAGGATGCTTGTTGTGTGAAGTCTTTCGAAGCATTAATAAAATGGGCTGGTTCGTAAGACATTGCTTAGTCCAAAATAAAGCCTTTGCGCTGATAGGAGGAATAGTGATGGGACAGCTCGTAATCAAATACAAGACTTCGGGTGACCCTGGTATCCGGGAACTCAACCTATCAATCGGACTATCACGTAGCGAGTTGAAATCTGTGAAGGGGTTGCCTATTCAGGAGTTCCTTATCGATGGCGAGGTTTTTGTCAGCAAGCAGGCACAAGGCGCCGAAGATGAAGATAGCAGAGGTGACTAGAAATGAATAACTCCGAGACAGTCAAGGACACTCTTGAAACTGCTCGGAAAACAGGCCAGGTCGTTGAACAATTTCTCCAAGAATACTGTTTTTCTGCCCTGCAAGGCCAAGAAGAATTAGCAAGAGCATGTGAGGGAAACTTGACCGATATTGGGCTTCGTATCCGGCCCTTTCTTCTGCGCGCTTCATGCCAAGGAGGGGCAATCACTTTCGATAAAATCGTTCCTGTCGCAGCTGGGGTAGAGATGATTCAGCTATCTACCCTTATCATCGACGACATTCTCGATGAGAGCCCTTTGCGGAACAACAAGCCGTCGATTTTTGTGCGAGAAGGGGCGAAAGCATGCCTTTCTATTGGTACTATCATGTCTTCGCTAGGGCTTCGTCTAATCGCCGATGGGCTTAAGAAAAACCGAAATTTAAAGAACAACATTGCTGTGATTCAGCTTTTTTCGCAAACTCACGCCGATATTTATATCGGGCAATATCTTGATCTGCGTTTCGAGGGTGATATATCCGTATCTGAGAATCAATACCTCGACATGATTTCCAGAACCACCGCCTGCTTTGTTCAAGCTTCGCTCGTTGCAGGCGCAATGCTTTGGGATGCTTCTCCTGAGATTATCAAGACACTTGAGAAGGCTGGCCTATCCTTGGGGATGGCCTACCAGATTCGGGATGATGTGGTAGATGTCATCGGCGACTCGGAGTGCACGGGAAAGCCTGTTGGCGGAGATCTTCGGCGGCGCAAGATGCGCCTTCCATTGATTCAGGCGCTCCAGGAGTTAAGCGGGAAAAGAAGGCGGAAGCTTGCGGACCTATTACGAGCAACAAGCCTTTCCGACGGAGCCCTTAGTGAGGCGCTCAACTTAATAAGCGAAAGCGGTTCCATTGATTATTGCATCTCCAAAACGAAGGAATACTGTGAGCGAGCCGCCGATACCATAAATATGCTTTCAGAGGACCTTGCCCCTCTGAAGGCTCACTTCTGTGTTGTTACAAACTGCATTTCATCCTTTGAGGATCGGACATAGCCAAGGACAAGGTCATGGGACAGCTGATAATCAACTTTAGAAAGAAAACCCAGAAGGCGAAGGATGCTGTAGGTCAACGTTATCTTGATGGTGAAACGAAAAGCGATAACGTACTACGGACCCTATCAACCGAAACTCCGTCACAGAGTGAACATGAAATACTGGGCTTTCTTCCAATATCCGATGGCAAGACATCTCCAAAGGAAATCATATGCTGTGGCAGTTGACGGTAAACGGAGTCGTTGCAGGGGCCGCCTTTGCGCTTATGGCACTGGGTTTTGCGTTAGTCTACAACGTTGCAAGATTTTTTCATTTTGCTCACGGTGTCATTTTTACAATTGGGGCCTACTCTACTTTCCTTATTGTCAACTGGCTCGGCCTACCTCTTCTATTTTCGATTCCAATTGGCATCGCATTTGCGGCGCTAATCGGTTGCTCCTTGGACGTAATTGTCTTTGGACCCCTCAGGCGAAAGGGAAACTCACCGTTAGTCCTTCTTCTGGCTTCGTTAGGCATCTACATTATTCTTCAGAATTTGATTTCCGCCTTTTTTGGAGATGATATTAAGACGATACGGTCGGGAGTAGTCGACCAAGGCATTACCTTCTTGGGTGCAAGAATCACCTCCATTCAGATATGCATTGTCTTCACTAGTTTTCTCGTCCTCGTAGCAGTAATAGCTTTTCTTAGGACCACAAAGATGGGTAGAGCCATGCGAGCAGTCTCCAATGATCCAGAGCTTGCAAGAGTGTGTGGCATTAATAGCGACCGAGTGGTTCTCTGGACATTTGCCATTGGCTCTGCTTTAGCTGGGCTTGCCGGTATCCTTGTTGCCCTTGATGTCGACATGACGCCAACCATGGGAATGAATGCACTCATGATGGGCGTAGTAGCGGTGATTATTGGCGGTGTAGGCAGTATACCGGGTGTAGCCCTGGGCGCACTTCTTCTTGGAATGGCCCAGCATCTTGGAGTATGGAAAATCAGTTCCCAGTGGCAGGATGCCATTGCCTTTGTCATCCTGCTCATATTCTTGCTTTTCAGACCACAGGGGTTCTTAGGAAAGAAAGTGAAGACAGCAACGCTGTAATGGATTACGAGAGGGATTCTGATTATGACTGAAGTAAATTAGCCGTAGGCGAAAATTTCAACAACGATATTATACGTGAGGCATGTTTTTTCACCACGAAGAACACGAAGAACACGAAGAAAAACTATTCTTTAATTACGATCTTCGTTACCTTCGTTCCTTTCGTGGTAAATTTTCTTTGTAATAGAGTATATAAAGTATGGAATACCTCCTCCACATCCTGATCCTCATCGGGATTTATATCATCCTCTCCGTATCTCTCAATCTGATAGTTGGATATGCTGGTTTGCTCTCCATTGCCCATGCCGCCTTTTATGGAGTGGGTGCGTACGTTGCTGCCCTCCTGGCCCTGAAATTCAATAGTCCTTTTTTGGCTAATATAATTTGCGCCATCATTCTTTCAGGTCTTTTAGGGGCATTGGTTGGGATACCCTCCCTCCGCATCCGTGATGACTATTTTGCCATTGCTACGTTTGCCTTCCAGGTCATTACGTTCAGTATTATGAACAACTGGGTCTCGTTTACAGGCGGACCCATGGGACTGCCTGGTATCCCGCAGCCGACCATTTTCGGCTTGGAGATCAATACGCATTACCGTTTTCTTTTTCTGATTTCACTCCTTTGCATCATTACGTTCTGGATATGTCATAAGATTGTCAACTCTCCCTTTGGCCGTGTGCTAAAGGCGATCCGGGAAGACGAAGTTTTTGCCCAGGCCATGGGGAAAAATGTGGCCTCTTATAAGGTACTGGTCTTTGTGATCGGCGCAGGCATGGCCTCTGTGGCAGGGGTCATGTATGCCTATTATATCAGTTTCATCGACCCAACAAGCTTCACTGTGATGGAATCAATTTTCATCATCTCCATTGTCATCATTGGAGGGGCGGGCAATATCTGGGGCTCTGTCCTGGCAGCAGTGATACTTGTAATCCTTCCTGAGGCCCTGCGGTTTGTCGGTATGCCGAGCGCTATTGCGGCCAACATGAGACAGATTATTTATGGCGGCCTTTTGGTCATGTTCATGCTTTTCCGCCCTCAGGGTTTTATAGGGGAGTATTCGTTTAAGAAATAATAGAAAGCTGCACCACTATGATTTTTTTGTGCTCTTCGTGGTAAAGAAGGCAAGGGTTTTGTCGGGGAGTGTTCCTTCTGTATGTGCTTCCCGGATCAAACTGACAGGCTTCTTTTTAAAAAGAGCTGTACAAGTTATGCACATGTGCTACTGTGTTCCAATAAATATCTAAACAGTGGAGGATATATGGGTACAGCTATTGAACAGAGGCCGGATCCGGCCCGCTTCCGTACAGTTGTGATGCTACGAAAAAAAGAACGTGAAAAGTTAGATGCTATGGCTATCAGTGAGGGTTTATCGGCAGCGGAAATAGTTCGCCGCTCGATTTCCGCTTATGATCCTCAACGTGAGGATGAATCGATAATGGAATTAGCCGTTGAAACCATGAGCCAAAATCTGAAAGAGGCGATTGAGCAAGTGCGTGAGACACGAAAGGTTGTCGCTCAGACACGCGCTCAACTTCACGCAAAAAGAGGTGTTGGCAATGGGGGTAACTGATAAATTCTTTAAGGCGATCAAAGATGTTATGTTGCTGACAAACGAAGTAAAGGGATTAACCAAGGAAGTCATAAATCTTAGTCAGGAAATTCGGGGAATTGATCGCCGCTTAATTCGCATCGAGACAATGGTCGAAATTGCTAAGGGGAAGCATCTTCCCGATTGACATTCTCCCAGACCTCAAGGACGGGGATTTCTTCGTGCTCTTCGTGATAAAGAAGGTAAGGGTTTTATCGGAGAATGCTCCTTCAAGAAATAGTGGGAAGCTGGACCACGAAGGACACGAAGGACACGAAGAAGGCAATTGATTCGTTCTGGATGAACATAAGATATGAACTCGGTTCTAAATATTATAAACGCCAACAAAAATTTCGATGGGACTATTGCCCTTGATAACTTCTCCCTTGATGTCCCAAAAAACTCAATCATCGGAATTATCGGTCCTAACGGGGCAGGAAAGACCACGTTATTTAATGTAATAACGGGTTTTTTGACCCCGGATTCGGGAAAGATCATATATGCTGGCAGGGATTTGAACGGGCTGTCGCCCTATCGCATTACCCGCCTGGGGATGGTCCGCACCTTCCAGCAACTTCGTCTCATAACGCGTATAAGTGTGCTGGATAACATCATGCTGTCCTTTCAAAATCAGTCTGGTGAACATCTCAAGGGTATCTTTCTTTTCCCTGGGCGTATCAGAGAGCAGGAGAAAAGAAATCGAGAAGAGGCCCTGGAATTCTTGAGGCACATGGGAATTGAGGACAAGGAACATGCCCTTGTAGAAGACCTGTCCTATGGTCAGCAGAAAATGGTCTCCGCGGCCTGTTGTCTGGCTTCGGGTGCTGACCTTCTTTTATTGGATGAGCCTGTTGCGGGCATCAACCCTGAGATTATTGACAAAATCCTGGCTATCATCAAGAGACTTCCTGAAAAGGGAAAGACTGTTGTCTTGATCGAGCACAACATCGATGCTGTCATGCAGGTCTGCGATAAAGTAGTTTTTATGGATGAAGGCAGAAAGATAGTGGAAGGAGACCCTGAATCAGTGAGGAATAATCCCGCGGTCCTTGAGGCTTACCTGGAATAATATGCTGAAGGTTGAGAAAATAGAGGCTGGTTACGGCAAGAAGCAGGTCCTTTTTGGTATAGACCTTGAGGCATCAGGAGGCAAAATTACGGCAATTATCGGCCCCAATGGTTCTGGAAAGTCCACGGTCTTGAAGTCCATTTTTAGCCTTATCCCTGTATGGAGCGGCGATGTTATTTATAATGGTGAGAATATC
Source organism: uncultured Thermodesulfobacteriaceae bacterium (assembly GCA_964646435.1). Taxonomy (GTDB): domain Bacteria; phylum Desulfobacterota; class Dissulfuribacteria; order Dissulfuribacterales; family UBA3076; genus UBA3076. The sequence continues at coordinate 19,928 of CAZYEJ010000028.1, read as the reverse complement.
ACCAATCGCGGGACCAGGGCCAATGTAAATAATGGCATCGGCTTTGTACCCCAGGGAAACCGAGTGTTCGATGAGATGACCGTTCTGGAAAATCTGGAAATTGGGGGACTGCATCTACCCAGGGACCGGTTTAAAGAAGAACTGAAAAAAATATGGGGGCTATTCCCTGAACTGGAGAAAAGAAAAAAACAGAATTCAGGGAAACTGAGTGGCGGTGAGAAACAAATGCTGTCCCTTGGCAGGGCTCTGATCATCAACCCGAAAATGCTTCTTATGGATGAACCCTCTCTGGGTCTTTCACCCAAGCTGGTAAAATTCATGATGGGTCATATTCGTAAAATCAACAATGAATTCGGGGTGACTGTCCTGATTGTAGAGCAGAAGGTCCGTGAGGTCTTGGAAATCTGCCATCACATCTATTCAATTAAACTCGGGAAAATTGCCTATTCCGGAAAACCCGAGATCCTGAAAACCGATAAGCAAAGGCTAAAAGAACTGTTCTTATGAGACGTATTAAGCTCCGTTCAGCAACATGGTTTCTTTGTTGCCTTCAGTTTGAGCTAAATTGAAATGCATGCGTTCTAGGAAACATCCTATGTTCCCCCAAAAAAGATAAACGCGTGGATCTTTCTTCACAGGGGCTTGGCCTCCTTTAAAATTCTTCGGCGCAGGAGCCAGTACAGCTTTTCCTCGGAAACCACATCAACCTTTCGGCCGAGCAGATACCACAGATCCGAAGATCCTTACGTTGCGCGCCCCGTGTCTGTCGGCAGCGCGTAGAATATGATCTCTTCTCATTTCAAGGAGCTTACATATTTCCATTTCATGGTCTCTTTAAACTTCTCATATTTATCCGATCAGGGCCGGAGGATGGCGAGATCTTCCCGGCAGGCCGCTTCCTGCAACCTGGCGTCAAAGGTCAGCATTCGCAATTCCGGAAGATCGCGCCGTAGGGTCGCGGCCAGGCCGAGATGCCACAGGTCCGTACCCCTGAGCGTGGTCCTTTGCGCCAGGCCGCTCACGATGGTCCAGTCGGGCACGGCATTGATCCGGCGCCAGATTCTCTGTTCAATGGCGTTAATCGTCGCGGCGGCCAGGGATTGCAGCACCACGCCGTCCCTGGCCATGCGCCAGGTGACGGCGCAGGCCTCGGCATGGGCCAGCGACGAGACGAGATGCACGGCCGGTATGGCCCCCCAGCGCCTTGCTGTCTCGCTGTGGTTGTCGATGAAAAGGGCGGAGAGGATGGCCGAAGTGTCCCAGTAGACGACCTGGAGCGCGTCAGCCATTCTCGCGGTCCTCTTGCAGGTACTGCTGCGCCATGCCATCGGTAATCCGGACGAGCGGTGGAAGCCCACCGGCCGCCTGTAATGGTTCGCCGGCCAGCATACCCTGTTCGGTGAGCCGCAGGAGCCTTTCCTCCAGGGGAAGCTCGGTCGCGTGGATAGGAACGATCTTGCCTACTGGCCGTCCCCGGTCCGTCAGGATCACTTCCTGGCCCCGGTGAACCATCTTGATATATTTGCTTAGGCGCATTTTCGCCTCTCTGATACCTACTGTCGCCATTTCGTGTCGCCTTTCGGGATCGAGTCGTTCATATACTACCAATGTAGTCATTGTAGTCACTAAATTTGTCAGCGTCAATGGCGTGACGCACCATGGCGTCAAGCAACCTCATCCCCCTTTTACCTGAAGTTCATGACTGGGCATTTCATCTTGGTCTTAATTCGCATAAATTCATACACCCTCGCCTTTACTCAGGTAGTGGAGGTTCTTCACCCTCATCATCCTGCGGGCTTATAAATTCTCTTTTTTGCTCAGCATGCCCGACTTTCTCCATGAGATGTTTTGTAAAATCAGGCAGCAGGGAGTCAATATCGTCCTCTCTGTGCCGCTGCTCAAGTGATTTTTTTGAACCGAAGTAGTAACTGATACCGCAGAACCAGTGGTCGTAATCATTTTCGCCCACCTCCCCTTCTGCGAATATGGCTAGTCCTGGAAGGAATTCAAAGTCTGGTTGATACTCCAAGCCGAATCCCAGCGAGCAATCACCCGCGGCAACTTCGGGATCAACTTCCAGCATTATGTTGTCCATCAGGTAGTATTTTATTCCTAATTCAGCGAAAACACCATGATCAACATCTCTATACTGATAACCCATGCGGGTTCGAAACGTGAAGTCCTTTAAATATAACTCTCCTTCAGCCCCATTTTGAATAAGACTGAAGTTGTCCAACTCCTGATATGATCCAATCAGCCCGATCAGGCCCAGGTCGGGATCACGCCAAAAAACATGTCCGCCGACACCGTCATAAACATAGCTCGACACCTTGCCCCAGACACCGTCGATCTGTGAGCCGAACTGATCCCCTATCGGCAGGGTGATGCTGCCCAGGCCGATAGTAGTACCCTTGCTATCCATTGATCCGAGTAAAGAATCCGGGTCCAGAGGGCCCGGCTTTGGCTTGCTGCCGGCAGAGCCGGGCTAACCGCAAGCTAAAGGTACTTATCTTTATACAGACAGAGCCACAAGGGCAGAGCCTATTGACTCTGACCTGGCCCTGAGGGCCAGGTTTTCTCTGTTAGAATAAAGCATCGGTTTTTGCATTAACCGCTGGTACAGCCGGGCCTTCAGCAGCAACATTATTGGGCACACCCAGCCCTACAAATAGAGTCAAGGCCGCAGCTATGGCCCATTTGAAAGAGGATAGATCTTCGGACCATTCTGTTGGAAAAATCATCAGTCAAATCTTACCTGTTTTGTTTGTTGCTTGAGGATTGATCTTCTGCTTCAGGATGATTTCCGTACTGTTCTATCTGTACTATCGTCAGAAAGGCCTCTATCCTGCTGACTCTCAGTGTCTTCAGGGCCATCTATGCCAAAGAGACGGCAAGCAGTGTCCAATATCATCTCGCTATTATTTTCTTGCCCCCCCTTTTTGATATAGATTATGGGATCGTTGAGTATTTTCTGGACAATGGACCTTGTGAGGACATCCAAGGCCTTTTGTTGCTCATCATTGAGGGATTCGAGGACCTTATGGCTCCGTGAAATTTCTTTCTGCCTCACTGCCTCGGCCTTTTTCTGAAGGTGTTGAATTACAGGCACCACATTCAGAGATTCCATCCAGGCCATGAACTTGATAACCTCGGCCTCCACCATACGATTTGCCTTGGAAGCTTCCTTTTCACGTTCTGCCTTATTAAATTCTATAACTCCTTTCAGATCATCAATATCGTATAAATAGACATTGTCTATATCATTGACCTTGGGATCAATGTCTCTTGGCACTGCAATATCAATAAAGAACAGGAGGCGATGACGCCGGGGACGCATAATCCGTTTTACCTGGTCTTTGCTGAGGATAGTACCAGGGGCACCGGTAGAGCTTATAACTATATCCGCATCAACCAGGGCTTCTCCCACCTCTTCCAGGGATATGGCGCTTCCTCCAAGGGATCGAGAGAGTTCTACTGCCCGGGAGAGTGTACGGTTGGCCACGACCAGTTTGTCGGCACCGCCGGCAATAAGATGCTGTGCGGCCAACTCAGCCATTTCCCCCGCACCTATCAGCATGCCGTTTTTGCCCGCAAGATCCCCAAAAATCTTTTTAGCAAGCTCGACTGCCGCATAACTGATAGAGACGGCATGACTTGCGATCCTTGTTTCAGTCCTGACCCTCTTGGCCACGGAAAAGGCCTTGTGGAGCAGACGATTGAGGACCGTGCTCGCAGTCTTGGCCTCTGAGGCCATGCGGTAGGCATCCTTCAACTGGCCGAGGATCTGGGGCTCCCCTACAACCATGGAGTCAAGGCTGGAGGCTACCCTGAAAAGGTGCCTAATAGCAGACATGCCTTCGTATTCATATAGTGCCCCCTGGAGTGTGTTGGAATCCATTTTTCCCTTATCCAGCCACAGCTCTTTTATTGATTTTTTGACCTCATCCAGGCGATTTGCAGAAACCAGGATTTCTACCCTGTTACAGGTGGAAAGAAACACAACCTCTTCGCAGTAAGGAAGCTCGGCAAACAGTCTCAGGGCAGGGACATTACTTCCGCTCAGGGAAAGGCGTTCCCGCATTTCCACTGGTGCGGTATTATGATTTACTCCTAAAAGGGCTATTTGGGGTCTATTTAAGCCAAGTGGCATAGGAATGGGCACCAGAAAGTAACAGACTTACTCCCAGGAAGGTAAAGACCAAAACAGCAAAACCAACTATTGTCATAATGGCAGCCTTTCGCCCTCGCCAACCCACTGTAAGTCGCTGATGAAAAAGAGCTGCATAAATAAACCAGGTAATCAGTGACCATGTTTCCTTTGGGTCCCAGCTCCAGTATGAGCCCCAGGCCTTCTCAGCCCAAATGGATCCGGTCATTATCCCCAGGGTCAGCAGGGGAAATCCTAAGGTCAAACAGCGCTCATTCATAGCATCCAAGGTCTCAAGGGAAGGCAGTCGCTGGAACACGGCCCCTAACCGCTTCTTTTTTATCTGCCTTTCCTGGAGCAAGAACATAATGGCAATACAAAAGGCCAAGGCAAAAACAGCATCTGCAAACAGGCAAATAATGGCATGAATAGGGAGCCAGATACTCTTGAGGGCCGGAGGCAGAGGCAGAATTTCCTTTGACTGAAAAGATGATGCAGTCATTATAATCATGGCGAAAGGTATCACAAAGGCCCCAAGAGATTTTAACTTACATCGCCACTGAAACAGAAGAAAAAAGCCAACCATTGCCCAGGCCAGGAAAGATAGAGAATCGTGGAGGTTAACAAGAGGCGGATGACCTCCTGCAAACCAGCGCATTAAAACAGCCGCAGTATGAACACCAAAACCCACTGATAAAAAAATAGTGGCAATTCGTTCCGCATCTTTTCTGAGGGTAATGATGTGGACAAGAAAGCCGATAGTACTGATAAAATATATAAAGACTGTGATCTGAAAAAGGAATTTATGCATGGCGGTTAATTGATGAATTCCTCAATTCCATCTGTATCCAATTTTTATGCAATCCTGTGGTATATAAAGGTTCTACTGTCACTTTTTATAATAAATGTCGGGGACTGAATCTAACACTCAATAGAACCTTTTGCAAAATTCAAGACTATATTGCTGGCCTCCTCACCACAGAGAGAAACAGCCCATCTCTTCACCCTGTCCCATTCACCCTCTCTAACCCAGGCCATTACTTCCGGGGCTGCAAGGGACTGGCAGAGATCCTTCCTGGTTACTGGATCACTATAAGATTTAATTATCAACTGCCTCAATTCTCCCAACATAGAGACATAGTCGCCATAGAACGAACCAAGGCTCTGTTCAAGTTCTTTTCGAAGGTGCCGGGCAAGGGCAGGACTTTTGCCTCCGGTAGATATGGACAGGCAGAGATCCCCTCGCCTAACTACGGAAGGGACAATAAAACTGCAAAATTCCGGCAGGTCTACAACATTACAAAAGATTCTTTGTGATAATGCCCCTTTATATACTAATTCCTGGACTTCAGCATCATCAGTAGCGGCAATCACCAGCCAAGCATTGTCCGGGTCTTCCGGGACAAAGGCCCTTGCTACATGGTCTATCAGGCCATCTGATGCCATTTTTCCGAGTGTCTCTGTTACCTCAGGGCTGACGAGCTTGACATGGGCACCGGCGCTCAAAAGGCCCTGCACTTTACGTTCAGCAACACGTCCTCCGCCCACGACAACAACTTTCTTGTTTCTCAGGTCCACAAAAAGGGGATAGTAACTCCGGGAGGAAACTTTCTGTTTCATAGATTGAATGATATCAAGTAAAAGCAAATCAGACAACAGCCGGTCTATTCAGGAAGTCTGCTTTGTTCGTCATAGTGTTTCTACCCTTTTTAATTACTCCAAAATCATTTATGATTTCTAGTTGGATGTCAAAGAGGAACAATTGATTATATGACCGACGGCTATTGAAGATAGTAATAAATTCAGGATGAATACTGAACAAGCCCTTTTAAAACTCAGAGGTTCCATTACAGAACCCAAAAGTGTCTTGACCTTAACCGGCCTTCTGGGCACTTCCTCGGCCTGGCTGATTGCAAGACTCCTCAAGTCTGTCAATCATCCCATACTCTGGATCACTCCCCAGCAGAAAGAAGCAGAACAGGTAGCATCAGACCTCTCTTTTTTCTCGGATTTTCCTGTTTTGTTGTATCCTTGCCATGACTCGCTTCCTTTTGTGCCGTTGCTTCCCTCAACCGAGACAATATCTCAGAGGATTTCGACGCTTTACCGCCTGGCCACTGAGGATGGTCCTGTTGTGGCAGTTGCTCCGGCGCAGGCCCTTGTGGAACTTACTGTTCCTCCTGAAATCCTTTTAAACCATGTGGAGTATCTCCAAAAAGGAGAGGAAGTTGACCGGGAGGAGTTACTTAAATGGCTTATTGACTCAGGCTATGAGCACTGCGCAATAGTCCAGTCCAGAGGAGAATTCAGTATAAGGGGCGGCCTGCTCGATATCTTTCCGCCATTAACAGCCCTTCCTGTACGAATAGACTTTTTCGCCGACTTTGTAGAGGAGATGCGTCTCTTTGACCCGCTTACGCAGCGGTCGACTGAAGATCTGAATGAGCTGGTTATACTCCCGGCCCATGAACTCATATTTTCCCGGTCCATGCTTGAGTCAATCCAGGAAAGACTGGTTAAACGGGCGGCTAAGTATAATTTGCCTGCCCGGAGAGTACATGAAATTTTGCAACAACTGGAGGCCAGAAGATTGGTGGAGGGGCATGAGGCACTGCTGCCACTTTTTTATCCAAAACCAGCCTCTGTCCTGGACTATATTCCGCAACAGACTCCGCTACTGATTGACAGGCTCGAAGAGGTTGAAGGTGCGCTGGAAAACTACTGGAAAGGGGCTGAGCAGACATACGAATCAGCCATTAACGAGCACAGAGTTTTTTCTCCCCTGGAGTCTCTACTCTCTGGCCCGGAGCAGCTTTCAAAACAGATAAGGGATCATACCTGCTGGCTGTTTCAGGACATCAATGTATGCAGATCATTACCAAATTCTTCAATCACCAAATCACCAAATCACCAAATCACCAAATCTAATGGGTTTTCCTTCAACCTGCCGGCATCAGACCTTCAAGTGCTTGAGATAAAATCGAGCAAGCCGGACCTGACCTTGATGCTCGGAAGCGCAAAGAGGGGAGTTGATCTTATCGGACCGGTGCTTGACCGGCTTAAAGACTGGATTGAGGCGGGAGAAAGGATTGTCCTGGTAGTGCCCGGGTTGCGGCAGGGCCAAAGGATGATCGAACTCCTCAGTTTTCATGAGATTGTCAGTGATGATGCCAGGCCTCCTATACTCTCAGCGCCCTTGACCAATGATCCGGCAGGACCTGGGCTTATGATTTGTACTGGACAACTTTCTTCAGGGTTCGCCCTTCCTGGCGAGGCCTACATAGTCCTTACGGAAGAAGAGCTGTTAGGTGTACGGGCCGGACGAACCAGGGGCCCGGGGAGAGAGAAAACAACCGTAAGCGATCTGACATTTGAGGATCTGAAGCCCGGTCAACCGATCGTACACAGGGACCATGGTGTAGGACTCTATAAGGGCCTTGTCAGGATAGAGACGGGTGGAGTCCCTGGGGAATTCCTTTTTCTTGAATACCGCGGTGGTGACAAACTCTATCTGCCGGTAGACCGCCTGGGATTGGTCCAGAAATATATCGGGATAGAAGGTCGCACTTTACGGCTTGACCGGCTGGGAAGTTCAAGCTGGCAACTTGCAAAGCAGAAGGTCAAGAAGGACATATCTGAAATTGCCCACGAGCTGGTTGAACTCTATGCCTCAAGAAAGGTGAGCAAGGGCTTTGAATTTTCACCTCCTGATGCCATGTTCCGGCAGTTTGAGGCCTCATTTCCCTATGAAGAGACCAGGGACCAGGCTGCCTCAATAGAAGAAGTCCTTTCTGACATGCAGGAGCCCAGACCCATGGACCGGCTACTATGCGGAGACGTGGGCTATGGCAAGACAGAAGTCGCCATGAGGGCCGTATTCAAGGCTGTCGAAGACGGAAAACAGGTAGCAGTACTGGTACCTACCACTCTCCTGGCAGAACAGCACGAACGGACATTCATGCAGCGGTTTCAGAGATATCCTGTTATTGTAGAAGCCCTCAGCAGGCTCAAGACCAGACAAAAGCAGAGAGAGATCATTGCCGGGATCAGCCAGGGCCGGGTCGATATCATTATAGGCACACACCGCCTGCTGCAGCCGGACGTAAAATTCAAGGACCTAGGACTTCTGATCGTGGATGAGGAACACCGTTTCGGGGTTAAGCACAAGGAACGGCTGAAAAGGCTCAAGCAGACTGTTGACTGCCTTACGCTCACCGCAACACCAATCCCAAGGACTCTTCAGCTCTCTCTTCTGGGAATCCGGGACCTTTCAACAATCAATACCCCTCCCAGGGACCGCATACCCGTCAAGACCTTCATGGCCGAGTTTGATGATTCGTTAATAAAAGAGGCTATAGAGCGGGAGATCAGCCGTGGTGGTCAAATATTTTTTGTTCACAACCGGATAAAGGGCCTTTGCAGGCTGGCAGAGCATATCCAGCGCTTAACACCTGATGCCAGGATAGAGGTCATACATGGACGAATGAAACCCGATGAACTTGAGGAGATCATGATCCGGTTTGTAAGGGGTGATATTGACTGCCTTATGTGTACCACCATCATAGAATCCGGCATAGATATCCCATCGGCAAATACCACGATCATAAACCGGGCTGACAAGCTTGGGCTTGCCGACTTATACCAGCTCAGGGGCCGGGTCGGAAGGGCCGGTGAACAAGCCTATGCCTATCTTCTCATTCCCCGAATATCCGAGATGGGAAAAGAGTCCATAAAAAGGCTCAAGGCCATTATGGAACTTTCTGTGTCCGGAGGCGGATTCCGCCTTGCAATGAAGGACCTTCAGATTCGCGGGGCAGGGAACATACTTGGAGTCTCCCAGTCAGGGAGTATTGCAGATGTAGGATATGAACTCTACCTTGAATTACTGCAAAAGGCTATAGACGAGTTCAAAGGGCTGCCTCAAAAAGATGAAATAGACCCGGAAGTAAACCTGGGCATACCCGCGTTTATTCCTGAGGAGTATGTCCCGGATGTGGAACAGCGTCTGCTCCTTTACCGGAGAATGGCACGACTGGAAGACAACGAAAAAGACGCGGATTTTTCACTGGAACTCAGAGATCGTTTTGGCCCGATGCCGGAAGAAGTTGCTTCTCTACTTAAGGTAATGGGGATAAAACGCACGCTGAGGCTGCTGAATGTGATACGGCTTGATAGGAATTTTTCCAATAATAAAGAGCGTATTGTCTTGGGTTTTGGGCCCGAAGGCCCACCTCATCCTGAAAAACTCATAGAGGCAGTACAAAAAAACCGGCAGTGGCGCCTATTGCCGGATGGCAGACTGATTATTTTCCCTGAATTTGTTGAAAAAAATGGGGATAGCCTCGCAAGCATCAGGCCAGCCTTGCAAGTACTACTAAAAATGGCTACAAAGGGGTAATTTCGTTTGAAACTTGAAATTTGAAACTGGAAATTTGGGAGAGATGAAACAAAAGCATGAAGTCCAAATTTCTAATTTCTAATTTCAACATCAGGCCCTGATTTTTCGGAGTAAGCATATGAGATATATATTTTCCCGTACTTTTTTCGTTGTGTTGACTGTCCTGACGTTTGGGGCCTATCCGGCATACGGTATTATAGTCGACAGGATAGCTGCCATAGTAAACGGGGATGTAATCACGCTTTCCGAACTTGAAGGCTGGGCGCAACCCCTGGTTCAGAAGTACACCAATGAAGAAATGATCAAAGAAGAGATAGAGACCAAAAGGCAGGAAATCTTTGCCCAAGTCCTGCCACAGTTGATAGATGATCGTCTTGCACAGGAAGAGGCCGAAAAACTGGGCATAAAAGTAGATGAACAGGAAATCGAGAGGGCCTTGGACCAGATATGTGAAGACAATCATATAAACAGAGATCAGCTTTCAGAAAAACTTACATCCGAAGGCCATACACTCGAAGAATACAAAAAGGAGCTAAAGCAACAAATTGAGAGGGCAGAGCTTATAAATGCACAGGTACGAGCAAAGATAGTAGTAACGGATGAACAGGTTAAAGAATATCTAAAAAAACATCCTATTAGAAACAGCGCCGATGACCCACTCTATATAATGCAACACATATGTGCGAAATTTGAAGAGGGTAATTCTGAATCCAGGGAGGAGGCCAGGAAACGGATTGAAGAGGCCCATAATGCACTAAGGGAAGAAGAAGTTTTTGAAGAAGTGGCAAGGCGCTATTCCGATCTTCCGTCAGGCCAAGACGGTGGATACCTGGGGGCTTTTACCCTGAAAGAGATGGCACCCTTTGTCAAACAGGCTGTAGTCAACCTTGAACCAGGCGATTTTAGCGACATAGTTGATACTCAGATGGGTTGGCAAATCTTCAGGTTAAAGGAAATAGTACAAAGCGGACAGACTGATCTCGACTCGGCTCAAATAAAAAAAATCAGAAAAAAACTCTACAGCGAGCAAATAAATGCCCGGTTTGAAGAGTGGCTCGGGGAACTACGTTCAAAGTCAACTATTCAGATACTTCTTTGATTTTTTTCTGTAATATTCAGGAAAAGAAAACATGTCTAAAGAATTCTTAGGTGAATACCTCAAGCGGGAACGGGAACTACGCCGGATTTCCCTGGAGGAAGTTGCAGAAGGCACCAAGATTGCGATCTACATGTTAAGGGCAATGGAGGCTGGCCGCTGGAACGATCTGCCTGCCGAGGTCTTTGTAAAAGGCTTCATAAAGAGCTATGCAGAATTCATAGGTCTTGTTCCGGAAGACGTCATCCTTCGTTACCAGGAGATCCGTGCTGCTGATGAAAGTCCTGACGAGCCAACTGAGCCGGCATATAAGCCGTTATTTGATTATGTAAATAAAGTCTCTCTGTTCAATCGAGACTTAATCCGTGCCGCAGTAGCGCTTTTTTTCATTCTTTTATTGCTTATACTGGTAATTTGGTTCTTCTGGCCCTCGGATGAAAAACACGAAACAGATCAAAACCTCACGCCTTCCACGATCACTTCATCGGAAGAAAGACCTGTTGGACACAGATGAACATAGATGGACACAGATTACCAAGACCTCCAAGTTTAGGAATAAGTGACCGTTCACTGGGTTACAACGCCCGTTTTACCACAACCCACCGAGCTGTAACCGTTTACAGGGTGCTGCAGATGCGAGGCGGAGGGTATGCAGACGTACTTCCTGTACTTCAAGTGCCCGACAACAAAGCAGATGCGGTGCCCTATAAACGGTTACCGGAATAACATGCCCGATATCCTCAAGAGTCCTGCATTCGTAATTTCAGGCCAGGACCTGGGAGAATCCGACCGGCTTATCACCTTTTACACAATGGCCAGAGGAAAAGTGCGGGGCATTGCCAAGGGGGCAAAAAGGAGCCGACGCCGCTTTGTAAATGCTCTTGAGCCTTTCACTATGCTCAACCTGTCTCTAGCCCTGCCACGCACCACAGGTTTGAACAGGATCGACTCTACTGAAATCCTGGATAATTTTCCGCAGCTAAGACATAAAGTCGAATGCTATATCATGGCCAGTTTATGTTGCGAGCTGGTCAATCTCTGGACAAAGGAAGATGATCCCCAAGAAGATCTTTTCAAACTCCTTCGTTGGTATTTTAATTTTCTTAATGACGGTTTTCACCCAAAAAAGACCACTCTCTTTTTCAAGACCCTGCTTCTGACCCTGGCAGGTTATGCCCCTGGTTTTGATCGATGCCTCCTCTGTAAAAAGCCACCGATAGGCGATCATGTTGTCTTCCAACTTCATGCGGGAGGATTTGTGTGCAGCGAGTGCCGGAAGGCAGGGGAAACAACCCATAAAATAAGCTTGGGAACACTTAAGTCCTTGAGGTATATTCAGAAAGGACCTCTTGACAACCTCCATAGGCTAATTATGACAGATGCGGTGCTTGAAGAGGCTTGGTCCCTCATGAAAAGCCTTCATTGCCACCATTTGGAGCGGGAGCCTTCTTCTTATAAAGTGTTTGCCGGGCTTAAAACTGAATAAAAATTAAAAGCACGAAATAAAACAACATTCAGGCTTTCGTGTCTTCATATTTTCGTGCTTTCGTGATCTTTTTTTATCTTCAAACCTGTTTGATTCCGGTTTGTCCGGATCAGGTTGTCTTTGTGGATTTGTGAATGAATGTATGTATAGGTCTTGAGACCTTTCTGGAAAATACGCCGTCTTGGGCCAAGGGAAGAAGGTTTGGGCTCCTTTGCAACCAAGCCTCGGTTGATCCACGCCTGAGACACTCCAAGGACCTGATATTCTCCAGGTTGCCAGGCCACCTGAAGTGCCTTTTTAGCCCTCAGCACGGCCTTTATGCTGAAAAACAAGACAACATGAAGGAGTCTCCTGATGCATTTGACCCGGCCCTCAATATCCCAGTCTTCAGTCTCTATGGAAAAGACAGAGAGCCTTCTCCCTGGCAATTGTCAGAGATAGACCTCCTTATCGTAGATCTTCAGGACATAGGCTGCCGCGTATACACATTCATCTGGACTCTCTACCTGGCCATGAAGGCCTGCGCCAAAGCAGGTGTGGGTATAACTGTGCTGGATCGCCCCAATCCTTTGGGAGGTAGATTGATAGAGGGCAATCTTCTGGCTCAGAAGTGTCAATCCTTTGTGGGGCTCGCCCCGCTTCCAATGCGTCACGGCATGACCATCGGAGAGATATCCAGGTTTTTTATGAAAGAGCAAGGGTTGGATCTTGAATTACATGTTGTGAAGATGCAGGGCTGGAGGCGAGATATGGATTTTGCTGCAACAGGTCTCCCATGGATATGGCCTTCTCCAAATATTTCTACCCTTGATACAGCCAGGGTATATCCGGGGCAGGTCGTCTGGGAAGGCACAAATGTCTCAGAGGGAAGGGGTACTACCAGGCCTTTTGAGATATTCGGTGCCCCTTTTTTTGACCCTGACGCCCTGAAAAAAGAAGCGGAGAGGTGGAAACTGCCGGGGTTTGTCCTGAGAGAACAGTCTTTCGAACCGACTTTCCACAAGTGGTCGGGAAAGCAGTGCAGAGGTTTTCAGATCCACGTAACGCATAGACTTGAATACCGGCCATATATTACGACCCTTGCCATTTTAGCCGCAGTCAAAAGGATGCATCCAAAGGACTTTGCATGGAAAGACCCTCCCTATGAATACGAGTTCAAGCGTCTTCCTGCGGATCTGATTATAGGAGACAAGAGGGTGAGAGAGGCCGTGAATGCCGGGACAGATCCAATGGATATCCAGTCTATCTGGGCCAGGGACCTAAAAGACTTTGAGAAGGCCCGGCTGGCCTGGCTGCTATATCCGTAACTAGTGTTCTGTCAAGCAATAACTGACGCATTTTGCTCGTCCTTTTACCTGCCTGACTGCGTCACTCCTTCAGTCACATAGCACTGCTCAGACACAAATTTGAATTCTAAGTTTTGAATTTTGAGTTTAAAAAAGGCAATAACCTTAATATGTTAATTGTCTAGGACGTAACTTTTCAATAAGTCTGGATAAATCATATTTTGTGACTATCCAATGGATTCCCGCTTTCGCTGGAATGACAGGCGCTCATACCCAAACGTCATTCCCGCAAAAGCTGGAATCCAGACATCTTACCCTGAGTTAGGACACCGCATCTGCTTTGTTGTCGGGCACTTGAAGTACAGGAAGTACGTCTGTGTACTCTCCGCCTCGCATCTGCAGCACCCTGTGAACGCTCACAGTTTGGTAGGTTGCTGGGAAATGGGCGTTGTAACCCCGTGAACTGTTACTAATTTAGATATACCTCAAGAAAATAGACACAAAAAAGGAGAAATCAAAAATGAAAAAAATGCGAAGACCGTAATCGTGATGTTGTTTGTCATGGGGCTTGTGTTCTTAGCCGGGAATGCAGATGCGTTTGGACCCGATGGCCAAGGCGGTCCTGAAGTAATCAAGGCTGGCCCTCAAATAATGGCCAATCTCGATCTGACCGCAGATCAGGTCAAAAAACTGAAAGAAGAACGAATAAAAAAACAGAAACAGATGATCAAGCTGCGGGCGGAACTAGAAACCCTCTGGGTTGATCTCAGGAGCGAGACCGGTAAGGACGCAGCAGATCTATCCAGGGTAGAGATATTAGCAAGTCAGATTGGTGAACTGAGAGGCAAGATGACCGCTGCCCGGATTAAATCAGTGATCTATCTTCGGTCGATACTCCCGCCGGAACAGAAGAAAAAAATGGATCTAATGCAGCTTCAGTTTGGAGGGTCTTTCCATAAGGGGCACAAGGGGAACCGCCAGGGCAACATGCGCTAGACCCCATGCTATAAACACGCAAGGACTCATCGTCTTATCAAGGCCGGGTTTTGCAAAATCTGGAACCCGGCCGTTTTGTGTTGCACAAGGCTGGGCGTTGTGAGCATGTTTCTTGTCAGCACTAAACGGCATCTGGCAGGCTTAGGACCCGTAAAGGATATTTCCCGAGGTGGATAGGTGGCGCCTGCTTACAGTTTGAATTTGCGAAAAGAAGTAACATTGCCGATTAAAATTATGAAGGCACATTGTCCTCATGCAGAGACAAGTTAGGATCGATGTGTCTGGTGTCCTACATGACGTTATGGTACGTGGAATTGAGCCCTATTCAATTTTTATAAAACGGGGGATTTGACACGGAAGCCATGAAAAGGTCCTGCCAGTGAGATATGTTGTATAAATTGGCAACGTCCCTCACACTCCCGCTGAGCCCACCCAATCCCTTCCTATGCTTAAAAACTGTATCTCAATCGCAAATAGATCATGTCATTATCGTTGAACTGGCCCAGGCGGGAACCTTCAGGGCCGCTGAAGGTCATATATCCTGGAGCAATTTGCCAGTGGTCGCCGATCTTGTATTCTGCGAAGATCTCAGCGGCCGACCCCTCATTACTGGTAAAATACATACACCGAAATCCGGCATTTAAATCATCGCGAACATTTTCCGGGGCTGAAAAGGGAAAACTGTTGACGTGGTAACATTTTATGTGTACATCAATAATATGTATAATTTTTAATAGGTGGAGAAGCCATGCAAAGAGTAAACGTACGTGAAGCCAGACAACAGATCAGCCGTCTGCTGGATGCGGTGGCGGCTGGAGAAGAAATCGTTATCATGCGCCGCGGCAAACCGGCAGCCCGCTTGCTCCCGACTACAGAGATTGAAACAGGAAAGATGCGTTTTCCTGACCGCAGCACTTTGAGGGCCATGGTTCCTCCGGCAAAACTGCCGGCAGCAAAATTAATACGGGAAATACGTGATGAACGAGGATAGAGGCGGCTACTATCTGGATACCAGCGCACTTCTGCCTTATTATAGAGAGGAGAAAACAAGCTTGGCGATACAGAATTTCCTGTCGTCCATCAGGGTTCCTGTTGGCATCAGCGATCTTACCGGATTGGAGTTTGCTTCTGCCCTTTCCCGTTGGGTCCGTATGAAAGAAATCACTGATGCGCAAGCCAGTCTTGTGGAAAACACCTTTGCAGAGGATATCCGTTCAGGTTTATTCAGACGGCTTTCCATTACTACGAAACACTATCGACAGGCGCAAAAGTGGATTTCTTCCAGAAAAACAGCTCTTCGCACCCTCGATGCCTTGCACTTGGCATGTTGCTTCGGGGCCGGAATAGAAATAGTAACTTGTGATGAAGTGCTGGCAAGTTCGGCGGATGTCCTGGGTATGACCTGCCGCTTTGTCGCTGACAGCGAAATAAAATGAGCCAAAGATGACAGGTAAGTCCGGACAGACTAAATGTAAAAAATCAGGAAGC
The DNA here is from genome assembly GCA_964646435.1 of uncultured Thermodesulfobacteriaceae bacterium. Taxonomy (GTDB): domain Bacteria; phylum Desulfobacterota; class Dissulfuribacteria; order Dissulfuribacterales; family UBA3076; genus UBA3076. The sequence goes on along the minus strand of CAZYEJ010000028.1, from coordinate 4,031 downwards.
TGCCCTTTGCCTGAATCTGAATAAGGGTAGTTTTAAAAACTGTATCTCAATCTCAAATAGATCATGTCATTATCGTTGAACTGGCCCAGACGGGAATCTCTGGGGCCATTGAAGGTCATATATCCTGGGGCGATTTGCCAGTTGTCGCTGATCTTTTATTGTGCCAGGATCTAAGAAGCTATTCCTTACATCAATATGCTTGACCGGTATATCGATATATGGCATTGCTTCTCCGACCCTGGGATTTCTTCGTATTCCACCTGGCAATCGGCTTGGAAAAATGTCTGGAGACCTTGAAGGATTTTGGAGCGTAAGAACCAACCACCACCCCTAAAAAGGTCTTTGTCTGAATACTGTTCACCGCCAAGACACATTGTCCTCATACAGAGACAGGTTAGGATCGATGCGTCTGGTGTCCTACATGACTTTATGGCACGCGGAAATGAGCCACATTCAATTTTTATAAAACGGGGGGTTGGGCACGGAAGCCATGAAAAGGTCCTGATAGTGAAATATGTTGTATAAATTGGCAACGTCCCCCACTCATGGCTACTCAGGTGGATAGGCTGAAGGCCGCACCGCTTTTTGCCGGCGTCTGAATTTGCCTTGTTAGGTGGAATTGAACGGATGCTTACGACGGATTGATTGAATCACTTCGTCGAGCTGTTGAAGAAAACTTGATCGGTCACGCTTCTTTAGCGGCGGAGGCCCGCCCGTTATCTCTCCTGCGCCACGGAGTTCTGAAAACAGGTCCCGAGTTGCGACGGCTTCACCTATGTTGTTTTCCGTGAACGGCTTTCCCGTTGTACCAATTGCATGTGCGCCTTCCTTCAGGCAGCGGCTGGCAAGGAGAATGTCAGCGGTGACCACGATGTCGTCAGGTTGCACGTGTTCGACAATCCAATCATCGGCCGCGTCAAATCCGTCCTCTACAACTTCGATTGCAATCCATCGTTCATTCGGAATTCGCATCCAAGAGTTGGCCACCAATGTGACATCAAGGCGATATCGGCTTGCAACGCGGTATACCTCCTGTTTGACCGGGCACGCATCAGCATCTACAAAGATGTGCAGCAAACGAAAATCCTCACCATCACCCCGGATCTGGTCGGGGTACCACCTAATTGTTAAGGGTAACCAGCGGCGCCTCGAAACTTGCCAGTCAGGCTGCCTGCGATTCTCGCTGTCTGGTTCACCCGCTTACTATGTATTTCATTTTCAATCCGTTACAGGACATGTTGTTATAGGACTATGGCATTGGCAAACAAGTCTTTCTAATCGACAATGAAAATGCCCGCATCTGGGTACGAAGGAGGTGATTGACATAACCAAGATAATTTCTTGGCTAATGACATTATGCGCAGGTTAATTTTTTAGAATGTAAAAAAGCCTTATTTGCCACAGCATTTTTTATACTTTTTACCGCTCCCACATGGGCAGGGTTCATTGCGTCCCACTTTCTTTTCAGCAATCTTTGTTTTTAGTGGATTCAACAATATTTCTAAGTCTGTAATATCCTCCGGTTTATCTGGCTCCAATTCAATTGTATGTTTCCAACCGTTTTTTTCAAATACTGATTCTAATTCATCCACTCTTTCTTCCGTCTGTACATTTACAACAGCTGGATTCTTTTCAGTGCCCAATTTCCCTGTCTTTTTACCATCAAATATTTTTTTCATATTTCCCCATTAAGGTATTATAAGATTCATCTACCTCATAATCGCTACGTAATAGGCGCGAGCTTGCGGGCGCCCTAATTGATGCGTTTGTTACACGTTTTTTACTCTGACATATATGTGTACGTTGGAAGAGTCATCATTAACTTTTCGCTCATCAACGTCAACATATTTTAGTGATTTAAATAACTTCCCCAGTTTTTCGGGTACTGTCAACTTTTTTGTGTAAATTTCTCAAAGGCCAATTCTTTGAGAAAAGGAAGGTTTTTACTAGACCATTACAGGCATAGTTTCAAATTAAAATTGGCGGACTGTGAATCCCCAGGGGAAGCTGTGTCTGAATGAACATAATGAAAATTGCGGACAAGTTTGTCTCCGGTCTCGCTCCTGTTCCGTGGCGTTCGGCATGAACAGACAACAGCACTTTCAAGCTTTACAGTTGACCTGTTTATGGACTATATTAAGTCATATCAAAAAGGGGTATCCTCATGAAACTGTCAAATCAGATTAGGCCCATCAGCTACCTGAAGGCCCATGCCGCTGAAATCGTTAGAAACCTTTCCAAACAGCAGGAGCCACTGGTCATTACCCAGAATGGTGAAGCCAAAGTGGTCATACAAGGCATCGAAAGCTACGAACAAACCCAGCAAACCATTGCTCTCCTGAAAATTCTGTCACTCGGAATGCGTCAGATTGAGGAAGGCAAGGTTTTGCCCGCTGAGGATGTGATAAAGCGTCTTCGCGAACGGCGGGAGAATCGGTGATGCCGTTCGCGGTTTTACTGACCAACGACGCAGCACGTGATCTCACCGAGCTTTATGATTATATCGCTGCAAATGATTCCCCTCGGAAAGCGGACTATGTTTTAAAACAGATTGAGAAAACCTTCTCTACGCTATCCGAATTCCCCGAGCGGGGTGTCTATCCAAAAGAACTGCTGAAGTTAGGGATTCGAGAATACCGCGAGATTTATTTCAAACCTTACCGTATCATTTACCGAATCATGGATAAAAACGTCTATGTTCTGCTGATCGTGGATGGCCGTCGTGACATGCAGTCCCTTTTACAGCGACGATTATTAGAAACGTAATGAAGCGTGTCGGATGAGGGCGTCATAGCAGAATTGAAAACAATAAGGAATTACGGCCATCATAACCGAAAAGAAGCAGGTCTTCATTATAGGTGGAAAGTATTCAATCGCGCAGAATGAACTCAGGTTTTTAATCGGTCGTGCCGAACCAACCACTGGGCAGGACGCCCAAAAGCAGGCGCCTGTGAGTTTTCCGTTAGAGCGCACAGGGAGCGGTACTCTCCTCCATGATTGAGGGGACCCGGTCATCGCTTTCCGACCTTTTGCTTTTTGAACTGGATATAGAGCCTGGCGTACCGATGGACGATGTCCGGGAGGTGAGCAACTATGTGGCTGCCCTGGACTATGGACTGAAGCGACTGGCCGAGGGTTTTCCGTTGTCACTGCGTCTGATCAGGGAGATGCACGGTGTGTTGCTCTCCAGGGGTCTGGGCAGCGACCAGGCCCTCGGTGAATTTCGCAGAACCCAGAACTGGATCGGAGGCACCCGGCCCGGCAACGCGGCATTTGTTCCTCCGCCAGCCGAGCAGGTGCTGGAGTGCATGGGTAAACTGGAGTTGTTTCTGCATGACCAGCCGGAACTTACCCCAGCGCTCCTCAAGGCCGCTCTGGCCCATGTGCAGTTTGAGACCATCCATCCGTTTTTAGATGGTAACGGCCGTCTTGGCCGCCTGCTGATCACGCTGCTTTTGTGCGAACGGAAAGTGCTCCGGGAGCCGATGCTCTACCTCAGTCTCTACTTCAAGACACACCGCCAATATTACTACGAGCTGCTTAACAATGTGCGTCTGACCGGTGACTGGGAGGCCTGGCTCGATTTCTTTGCGGAGGCGGTCATTGTCACCGGCGGTCAGGCTGTGGACTCGGCCAGGCAACTTATTGATCTTGCCAATGAGGACCGTGACAGAATCAGCCGCCTTGGCCGGGCGGCGGCATCAACGTTGCGGGTTTATCGGGCCCTGATGGAGCGCCCAATCACCACGTCCGGATGGCTGGTGGAAAAGACGGGCATCACTCCGGCCACGGTCAACAAGTGCCTGGGACATCTTGAGCGTTTAGGCGTTGTCCGGGAATTGACCTTGCGTAAGCGCAACCGGCTCTTCAGCTACGTGCGGTATGTGGAAATAATGAATCAGGGGACAGAGCTACCTGGCTGAAAAAGGATGTTGTCCAGATTTTTCATGTCAAGTTGAGCGATTAGCTGTTAGCCATTAGGTAAAAACTTTGTATAAAAACGGGTTGTTAAGCTAAAAGCTAACGGTCAG
>CAZYEJ010000027.1:0-27095 GCA_964646435.1 uncultured Thermodesulfobacteriaceae bacterium | reverse complement strand
AAAAACGAAGAAAAAGAAAACGGTTACATGCAAGAACCTAACCGGAAATTACTGACTTTTATTGCCTAAAGGTACGACCTGTTAGGCGTTGGTTTTGACGAATGCCAAAAGATCCGAGTTCAGTTGATCTTTGCTTGTGTCGCCCAGGCTGTGCGTACCACCGGGATAAACCTTCAAAATGGCATTAGGAACCAGTTTAGCCGTGAGCATCGCCGAGGCATCAATCGGCACTATCTGATCGTCATCGCCGTGGATAATAAGTGTCGGCACATCGAACTTCTTCAAGTCTTCGGTGAAATCTGTTTCCGAAAACGCCTTGATGCAGTCGTAAGCATTCTTGTGGCCGGACATCATGCCCTGCCTCCACCATGATTGAATCAGCCCTTGGGAAACCTTTGCGTCCGGGCGATTGAAACCGAAGAAGGGACCGCTCGCGACATCCAGGAAGAATTGCGCCCGATCGGCCAGATAGGCCGAGCGAAAACCGTCGAAAACCTCGATGGCTAGACCGCTTGGATATGCCGCAGTCTTCAGCATGATTGGCGTCACCGCGCCCATCAAGACTGCCTTGGCCACGCGCTTGGTGCCGTATCGTCCGATGAAGCGTGCCACCTCGCCGCCGCCCGTCGAGTGGCCAATCATTGTAGCCCCCTTGAGGTCGAGCGCCTCTAAAAGCTCTGCCAAGTCGTCCGCATACGTATCCATATCGTTGCCATTCCACGGCTGGCTGGAACGCCCGTGGCCGCGACGGTCATGCGCGATGCATCGGTAGCCGTGCGAGGCAAGGAAAAACATTTGTGACTCCCAGGCATCCGAACTCAGCGGCCAGCCGTGACTGAATGTGATGGGCTGTCCGCCAGTCGGCCCCCAATCTTTGTAGTAAAGTGTCGTGCCGTCTTTGGTGGTTATGGTGCTCATGGTTTTGTTCCTTTAGTTGGTGTTAATTGGCTTTCGTTCAAAAGAGAGGCTCGTAGACGCCTAACAATTATTCTGCGAATGTTCGCATTTTATAAAAATAATGATTTTTTAAATTTGATATAATAAATAATTGGTATTGAATCAGACAGTTAATATAAAAAACTTCATAATTGAGGATTCGCATAATTATTTAATAAACACTCACTATCCAGAAAAAGGACCAGATTTTCACAGGAAAATTCGCCTCAAAATGGTGTTGGAATACTTTGCATTTTTTTGAAAACCGGACATTTTCGGCCAGGTTGAGGGCAAAAAATATCTGTTATTAGCTAATTTTGAGTATGGACCTGAGGGGATAGGTTGTCAAATTTAACAAGTTATTTGAGTAAAGATGAAAAATTAAGAATTTTTCCAGAAGAAACATTTTATTAACTCTCCTATTGGTTAGCTAAACTAGCTCTGTCAGAAATCAATTATGGCTTTTCTGGAAGGGGACGCATCTTTGTTCAGTGTAAGGGTTTGTTAACCATAGGGACCTGACTTACCGTGTAGACTCTGGTTCAGTGAATTTGGTAATCAGCTTTCTTTTCGCAATAGGCCGCAACCGCTTGATCGCACACTCTCGCCGCATAGCAGCCCCACGGTCGGTGACCGTTTCACGATAGACAAGTTCAACCGGCCGCCTGGCCCGCGTGTATTTAGCCCCGCGCCCTGCATTATGCTGGGATACGCGGGATTCCACATCCTTTGTAATGCCGGTGTAAAGACTGCCGTCAGAACACCGAACTATGTAGACGTACCATCCTACCATTAAAGTGCCCGTTCCAGATTTGTACGGCATTTTCATGAAGTATGCAAAGGGTATCGTGCGCAGATATACGCCAGGGCTTTTTTGCGGTGGCGTATTGACAAGTCTCGCATCCAGAGAGAAAGGACGAGGCGTGTTGATCAAGATCCGGGAGAAGTCCGGATGCCTCGGATTGAGCAAAAAATTCCACTCCACGGACGGTAACCAGGGATAACTGTGTAAAATTTAAGAACCGGACTCTGCAAATACCGGCAGACCGATATCGCTGCCATTATGTGAAAATAAAGGTCAGGATCCATATGATGTGGTTTAATTTTAACGGACACCCTGCTAAGAGCAATTATACAGAAAGCGAGGTGTTCAATGAAAGAGAAACGAAAACGTCCAAATTACACTAAAGAATTCAAACAAGACGCCGTCAAGTTGGTCATTGAGCAGCAATATAGCTGCCCGGAGGTCGGCAGACGTCTTGGTGTTGCTGCTTCTAATGTTACCCGCTGGATGCGGCAATACCGCGAAGACCAGCAGGATCTGAGCGATGGCGGGGTTACCCGCCGGGATCAGGCTGATGATCCGCATCTCAGAGCCGCATTGCGGGCAGGTCAGGGGATCGACCTCCCAGACCTTCTTTATAAGCTCCCTCCATGTCTTTGACGGCACATGCGGCGGATCATAATCAGATACGTCCAATACGGTGAAATCTACGCTGTCCTCTTTTTCGGGCAGCTTGTCTCCGGGTCTCAGCATCCCCTCCTTACGCCGCTGCCCTTTTGTCCTGTTTGAGTACCAGCCATAGGACGAGGGATAGGATGTCCCCCATTCCTCCGCGCAGATCTGCGAATTGCGCCACATGGCCCGCAAAAATGGCCTCAATCTGACGATCATCGTCGACATCATCCACGTCATCGAGTACCTGTGGGCTGCCGGAAGGGCTTTTCATCCTGAACCCGGTCCGAAGTTGGAAAGCTGGGTTCGACATCGTCTGCTTGAAGTGCTTCGAGGAAAGGCCGGTTTGATGGCCGGCGGAATGCGCCGCAGTGCCACACTACGTGGCCTCAGCCCCTGGGCACGTAAGCCCGTGGACACTTGTGCGCGCTATCTGCGCAATCATTCTGCCTATCTCCGGTATGATAGCTATCTTGCCCAAGGCTTGCCTATCGCCACGGGAGTTATCGAAGGCGCCTGTCGGCACCTGGTAAAGGACCGCATGGATGTGACCGGCGCCCGCTGGAGCCTTACCGGCGCCGAGGCGTATTGAGGCTTCGCGCCCTGCGCTCCAGCCATAACTTTGACGAATACTGGGTCTTCCATGAGACCCACGAGTATGAAAGAACCCACCACAGGCCCTCTACGCCGGCGTCATCGTGCCATCCACTACTGCTACGCTTCCGGCTCGCAAGCGTGCTCATCTCAGGGTGATAAAGTAGTACAATCGAGTAAATGGAGTCTGATACGAACTGCTGAAAACTGTTTTCAAGGTCGTCGTAAAAAAGCCGCACCCAAATCAATTAAAATGAGAATTGAAACATACAGATATTTCATGTTTTAATAACCAGTTACAGTGAGTCCTGATTATGAGAAGGTGGTTGATATTAATTAATGCTATTATTGCCCTATGGGTTCCTGCCGTGGGAATTTGTGAAGAGGCGACAGGCAATGTCAATTTTGCTATTGGTGCGCTGTGGACTGCTGATGATTTCTCAGAAGCCTTTGATATGGATAAAAGGATAGAAATCGGAGCAATCTGTGACGTAAAAAAGAAAAACTGGCCTATCAGCATTGCATTCGAATACTTGTTTTCATATGGTAATTCGAGGACTTCAGTAAACCCGTATGGTTTGCTGGAAAATATGAACGTTGATGTCTACTGTTCAGAAATGTATGTCGGAGTAAAAAAAGTCTTCAACCATTTTCCTTCTGTAAAACCGTTTGTGGGCGGAGGTCTATATACAGTCAACGTGTATGTCGATATATCATACGATGATGAATATGATGTCGGTATCGGGGGTTGGGTTGGGGCAGGTGCTTATTTTATGTTGTTAAAACACCTTGATATTGGTCTCGAATGGAAATGGTCAAAAGCGAAAGTAACCATTTTTGACAAAGATTTCGATGTAGGAGGAAACCATTTTGATTTGATGATCGGGTATCATTTTTAATCTGTATAGTCGATTCAGGGATCTCGGAAAAGTATACCCTGACCCGGACAGCCGGACTGTGATTTCATCCTGGTTGTTTCTCCAAGGTGAATCCACCCCGGCATGCAGGCCCAAAAGGCAGGAATTGAAAGTTGGATATCCTGAGTACCCTGTTTTCTATATGGTCATAAAAAGAAAAGGAACTATCACAATTGAAATAATGTGATAGCTCCTTTTGTCTTCGCAAGCAGGGCAAAAACCTATGTGTGTTACTCTCCAGTAACGGTAGTGGTTGTGGTATTTACAATACCCAAAATGGTGTCATAATGATAGTCTACTGTTTTTACATTGGTAATACCGCCATTTTTAGCTGCAGCCTGGATGCTGGCATCTCCGGTCGCAATCCAGCCAATGTAGTTAACCATCTCAGATGTACCGGTCTTTGAACCCAGCTGCAGCCCACTGGCGTCATCCGGAGAACACAGCGGGACATCAATGTCCGAAAAAATGATTCCAGGACAATAAGGTCCACAACCGACAAGCATAACCATGCTGATCAAACAAATAAAAAAACCTATTTTTTTCATAATTGACCCTCTCCTTTCATTCCAGCCCTGCATACTGTTTACTAAAGTATTTATTATACAGTTCTAATTACTCTTCAAAAAAACCGACGTCAATCCAAAAATGTAATTTTAACGCATTTATAATATATAAGTTATATATACGAAACCTATGTAGCTATTTAAGAATGGCGACTCGAAAATAAATTTATTTATTTTAATCAGTTCTTCCAATTAAATCAATAGAAATTTAGTCTTTAGACAGGGTGATTTTGTTCTATCGATCATTTCCTATGATATCAGTAGGCTTCGTTTTTTCCTGAACAACCGTCCCTGGATATAGTATGGGATGCCTGTAGTCTGACGATATCTTATACACCTGATCCGGGATAGGGGTCATGAACATTTTGGAAATTGTCGTCCGGCCTGTTGGCTCGTCCGAAGAAGCCCGCTACCAGGAATTGATGCAGGAGCATCATTACCTGAGGGCTCTGCCCAAGATCGGCGAGACCATCTGGTATGTTGCCACATGGCGCGATCAGTGGACCGCTATCGGATATCCGCCTAAGTTTGTTGTCACTGATCCCATGGCGGCTTCGAGTTGGCAATACTGGCGGAACCGGTGGGGTAAGTTTATTGTAGCCTTTGGCACGCATGGCAAGGTCAAAAATATTGCAGATCATGATCCTTTGCCGCAGATTAACCTTGCCCTCCTCTTTGGAGAGCAATCCAATCTCCCTTTTTATTACCGTAAATTACCAGGGAATATACACGATGTAAAAACCGTTACGAATTTACTAGCGGACATGAAAACATTCGGGATTAGCAAAGCGAATCTTGTTATGGATCGTGGTTTTTACAGTGAAAAAAATATTAACACACTGTATAAAAATCACTTAAAGTTTTTGATTGCCACAAAAAAGAATCTGAAGTTTGTGAAAAATGAAATAGAAAAATTAAAAGATAATATTCGTTCATGGTCTAACTATAATAGCGATTATGATCTATATGCCAAGTCTTCTTCGATCAAGTGGAAATATTCTCAACAACGCCCGAATAAAGGTGATATTTTAAGTGGTGAGCGGAGGATGTATTTACATATTTATTATAATGCCGCTCAAGCTGTAGATGACGAAAGAAAATTTCATAAAATGTTGCGCACACTTCACGAGGAACTGGAGAGTGGCAAACGCAATCCGAATAATGAAAAGAAATACGAAAAGTATTTTACCATTAAAACAACTCCAATTCGTGGAATCCAAGTGATCGCCAAAGATGATGCTATCGAGAAAGCCAAACAAAGCTACGGTTATTTTGTTCTTCTTAGCAACGTTGTAAAAGATCCAATTAAAGCACTTGAAATTTACCGTAATAAAGATCTTGTTGAGAAGGCTTTTTGTGATCTCAAAGATCGTTTGGGATTCAATCGTCCGGCTGTTTCATCAGATATGAGTCTTGACGGAAAATTATTTGTAGAATTTATAGCTCTAATTTACCTATCTTACATAAAAAAACAAATGAAGGATGGTAGACTTTTCAAAAAATACACGATGCAAAGTCTTCTGGACGAATTTGATATTATCGAATGTTACGAACAGCCGGGACGAGCTTTACGTGTCGCGGAGATGACCAAAAATCAAACCGATCTTTATAGGGATATGGGGGTTGAGCCGCCATCCTCGTTATAATGAACCGGAAATGCAAGTTATATAGCAAGAGAACTTGGCCTTAAGGGTCCTGTAAGCACAATCAGCGCTGCCTGTGCATCCGGGACAATAGCTGTAATCCAAGGGGTACACAGGATTATCAGTGGTGATGCAAAAACGGTCGCCGTGATTGGTATAGATATGTTGAGCCGGTTTGTGTTAGCCGGTTTTGCAAGTCTGATGGCGCTTTCCCCTCAATCTTGCCGTCCCTTCGATCATGAACGTGATGGGCTTTCCCTGGGCGAAGGGGCGGGAATCATGCTTCTATGCGCCACAGAAGAGGCCCATAAACGCAATTGGCCTATCCTTGCGCGGATAACCGGATGGGGGGCGGCCTGTGATGCTGTTCACATCACAGCGCCGGACAGGAAGGCGAGCGGGCTGATAGCTACCATAGTAAAAAATATCGAATCGCCTTCAACTGGGCCATGAAAGGGCTCAAGCTCCACCCGAGCCATGAGGTGAGTTATACCATTGCACTGAGGTCCGCTGAAGCTTTAAAGGACGATTCGATAACCCTGACCGTGCTCCGGCACGGATGGAAACATGACTTGATTTCCAGCAAGCAGCATTTATACGCACTGGGAATCTTGGCTTTTAAACAAAGAGACTACGGCCTGGCCAAGGAATCCCTTGAAACTTTGCTCCAAAACTCGGCGTCCCTGTATGGGAGACTCTTAAAAAGGGATCAAAAAGCAGCACAAAGGTATTTGGAATTTTGCCGAAACAGGGAACGTCTAAAGCTCACGGAATGTAGTGATTCCTCAATAAGATCTTCAGTAAAAAAAAGAGTAAAGAGAAGGTTCCAAAGGCCGTTGAGAAACGCCCCTTGTCGGAGGAAACGAAAAAGATAGAAGCGCCCGAAGAACAAGCAGAGGACATTCCTGACCTGGAGATTGCCTACAAAATCGACAAGGAACCGATTCTTCGTGTCATCAGGGAACATCGCACCAGCGATGCCGACATGATGGATCTGGCACTTAGTGCCTACAAGCTCTCTTTCCGTGCCTCATACGATCAACTCATTTGCCTGCCTACAACCAATAATGTTCAGTCCATGTGGTACCAGGAAGAGAGCGCTCGAAAAATCATGAAGACCTTTCGCGGCAGAACTATTCTGGCAGATGAGGTAGGTCTTGGAAAAACGATAGAGACCTGCCTCGTGCTGAAAGAATATATACTCCGAGGTCTGGTTCGTTCGGCCTTGGTGCTCACGCCCAGTTCTCTGGTCAATCAATGGCAAGAGGAACTTCAAGAGAAATTTGGGCTTTGCTTCGTGACTTCAAATGATCCCTTGTTTCGGGAAGATCCAGCCCGATTCTGGAGGGAACCTTTTTTGTTGGTTTCCATTCACTCGGCAAAAGGAAAACGTCATTTTGATTCTGCAACCGCTCGCGCCTATGATATGGTGATCGTGGATGAAGCACATCACCTGAAAAACCGCTCAACCCTCAACTGTAAGCTGGTAAATGCCATTCAAAAAACCTTCTTGCTCCTTGTCACTGCCACGCCCGTGCAGAATAATCTTGTGGAACTTTACAATCTGGTTACCCTTTTAAAGCCGGGTCATCTCAAGACCTTGAAGGCATTCAAGGATGAATTTGTGGCCCGAGGCAACCCAACGGACCCGAAAAACAGGGAAAAACTGAGACAGCTTCTGAAAAAGGTCATGATCCGAAACACCCGTTCAGTCACGCAGTTGCATATCCCGCCCCGCTTTGCTTCTACCATTCGGATTGATCCGTCGCCCGATGAGGAAACCTTCTATCAGGAGATCAGCCGGTTTGTGACGGAGCAGGCCGCTCAAGGTTCTTCGGCCCTTTCCAAAATGGCGCTTCGCAGGCTTCTGGAAGCCGCAGGATCTTCTCATTTTGCATCGCTGAAGATGCTGGAAAAGATAAGCCTTCAGGGTCTGGACGGGACAAGCAAACAGGCAAGGGATTTGTTGGAAATGGGCAGATCCATTCGGATCGGAGGAAAAATCCGGCGTGTGATCGAGCTCTTGCAGGCTTCACCAGAACAGAAGATTGTTTTTGTTAATTATCTTGCGACCCTGGAGTATTTCCATCAGATTCTGGAAGAACACAAAATGCCTCATGTGGTCTACCGTGGCGGGATGACCACAGCCCAGAAACAGCAATCTATCCGGACGTTCCAGGAAGGGTGCCCTATCCTTCTATCCACAGATACCGGAGGAGAAGGACACAACCTACAGTTTTGTCACGTGATGATCAATTATGATCTTCCCTGGAATCCCATGCAAATCGAGCAGCGCATCGGCCGCATCCATCGAATCGGACAAGAGAACGAGGTTCAGATCTACAATTTCTGTTCTGCAGGAAGCCTGGAAGACTATATGCTGGAAATCTTGGACCGAAAAATTAACATGTTCGAGCTGGTGGTGGGAGAGATCGACATGATTTTGGGTCGCCTTCAGGGAGAGCGTGAATTCAGTGACCTTATCTATGAACTCTGGGTGAAGCACCCCGACGAGACGGAAAGAAGGACTGGTCGAAGTAGGAATGTGTGAAAATACCGGTGCAATCATTGAGGACATGGAGACGTTGTGGCCAAAATTCAGCTCTGAAATCTATACCCCAGGAAAAATCCCCCCACATTTTCCCATCCATCTTGAAAAGGCAATCGCTAACGCCATGCAAAAGGCCAGGGTCCTTGCTGAAGAAAAACTGACCGACTTTATCAACAGTATGCGACGGCGACTCCGCCGGGATGTGAAAAATACGAGATACAGGTCCGTTTAAAGCCATGTGCCGCCCTTCGGTTTCTCGTGGATGTTGTCTATATTATGGTCGAAATCCGCTTCCGTAAATACACCCGCACCATCCACCTCATCTGGAATCCGCTGTCTCGCCGTCTTGATCCTTTAGTATGCGAGCGTTGCTATAAGACGACACGAAGCGTACATCCCAGTATAGAAAATTCCCAGATTCGGCTATTCTGTCATTCCTGTGCTCAGGAAAATCTGTGATCCGGATGGAAAACGTTATTCACAACAACCCGCCTGGCTTAAAACTGGTTTATCTCTGTTTCCACTTCCCGCTTTCAGGCTCTATCCAAGTTCCTTTAGGTGCTGTCTTTTGCCACTCTTTTGCAAAAATTTTCTGGACCTTCGCGAGCTCCGAACTGGTTATATTAAGTGCCTTTGAAATGGCGCTGTACAGGGCGGTTCTGTCCGAGTTTTCAGCACTGATCAGGCGCTTGACTTCGGCCCGGGCTTTCAGATTGAGGGAACCCGTATCCCTTATCACCAGCATGCCATTTGCAGACTCTCCTAGAACACCCCGTTTAAGAAACGGCGCCAACTGAGTATATCGCGCCTTCATCCTTGCCTTTATTTGTCTGATTGTGGCATTTGATATGGCAAGTTCCTGTTGGGCGTAAGCCGTACCTATCAAGTTCAGAAAAGACTGCGGCTCTCCGGCGCCTGTATCCGCCGGATCTTGACTTGACTCATAGCCCCTCACATCCTTTGCAATTTCCTCTGCAGCCTGTCTTACCTCTGCGGCTGGAAAGTAGATATTTACAGTTACACAGGCAGTAAAGACTATTACAGACAAAATGAACGCAAGTTTCAGTTTAATTTTAGGCATTTGTTTACCTCCCTTGTAAGCGTTCACAGAGAAACATCATTACTCTTGTTCAGTACGGGTAATCCTTTTTAATCTATCCAGCATGTCTTTGAAAGAGATTTTGCCATTAGGATTTCTGTTTATAACATCTACTCCCCTGATAAAGCCCCTTTCCACCAGGTATTCCCGCCCGTCTTTTTTTATCAAGCCGTGAAGTGCGAATAAGTCATTTTTCAGACTACACGACATACCTATTCGGCGATAGGGAAATTCCTTAAACATACGTCCGAAAAAAGGAATCGATCCGCCTCCACCCAGGATTGAGATCTTTTCAACTGCTTCAAGGCTAATCCTTTTAGGACCAGGGGCCTTTGAATCGTTCTCCACCACTAATTCAAAGGACTCAGGCTGACTACCGCTCATGATGAGGTGGTCAATGTGTCCTGTCAGTTTTCCGGTTATGTGTCCAAATTGTGCGGCGTCACTCAGTTGCGCAAGATCCAGGTTATGAAAGACTACATCAGCACCAAAACGGGGCATTACGGCAAGGGGCTCTATCCAGATATTTTGAAACCTGATCTTGCCTCCGGCGGTATTGACCAATATCTCACCATCAAAGCAGAGCCTTGGATCACTCCATATACCCTGATCGAGATCAGCCTCAATATCAACCTGGAGGGGTAGTTTCGGCCAAAGTGCCTTCAGGTCAACACCAATAAGCCTGAGTTCCTTTAGCTTCAAGCTTGATGCCAGCCAATCCCAGGAAATCTGTTTGAGGGAAATCTCTCCTTGTGCAATAGGAATTTTGATTGGTCCGCAACTAAGATTATGTTTGCAGACAGTCAAGGGGATCTTTGTCTTCTCTAAAAATAGTGGAGGCCAGGTGAGTCTGCCCCACTTGATAAGGCCGGGCTGGCAGATATCCGTATATATAGGATAGCCAAGATTGAGAGCCATTCCCTGGATGACATCATGTCCAGACAAAAAAAGATCTGTTTTTATTCTAGTACGCAAGCTACCTTGCCCCACCTCAACCAGCCAGGTGCCCTTTGGCATCAGGTCGTTCAAAAAACCGTAATTCACAGAAAACGGTTCCTGGAGGAAGACTTTATATGGAATCTCTAACCCGCCGTTGGCCTTAAGGAACTGAATCTTCGGCATTTTCCATTGAGAAAGCCTTGCAGTATTGTCATTAAGGTTGTAGTCAAGGGAAATCTCTCTGGCCATAAGTTCAAACGGTCCGGATACTGCAATTTTATTGAAAAGCAGTTTCTTTTTGTCCAGAGTTCCCATCGTTTCGACACTACCGGCGAATTGAGTGAGATCCAAAAACCATGGATACACAAGTGCTGCCCCTTCACTCCATTCAAGGTTGGCCCTCCAGAATACACTTTTGAGAGATCCATCATAATTGGCAAGGAGCTCGATCTTTGAAGAAATCCCTTCAAAGGCATGGTTCTCGTCCCTGGCCCAGGATAGATCCTTTACATCAAGGTCCATAGATACCTTCCACAAATCAGGTGTGACAAACACGTCAGCAATGATATCCCCAAGGCCTGACAAGAGAGGGTCTTTGAGATTGGAAAAGTCATAGTTAGTACTCGAAATCCCGGCAACTGCCTCCCATTGATTGCCACTTTCACCTGGCCAGGAAAGCTTAATGGAAATGGGCAATTCTCGAAGTTCAAAGCCGACATCAATGTAGCCATTTTTTAGGTCCGGAGATGCCTTCATTTGCCAGGTGCCTTGGATGATAGAGGTGCCTGAGATGGAAGATAATTTTGTATCCTTAAGGGTCAATTTGCCTGACACCTTCAGATCTTCGGCCATGAGGTATCTGATGCTTGCTGATATGGTTATAGGACAAGGTTGCCCGATATCGCAGGTCGAATCATTTTTGGACTTTTCCCCTAAAAGGAAAGGAAAGATTGAGCAAAGGTTATGAACCGCAAGATCGGCTTCGGCACTCAGTCCTCCTGTTTGGGGCTCAATCCTGCCGGAAGTCTTGAGGTCATAGGCAGTTCTGTCCTGTGATTTATTAGCTATTATTTCCCCTTTTGACATAAGATGAAATCGTGTGGAATTCCAGTCCAGCATGCCTTTCAGATCACCCTCAGTCTGGATTTCCGGAGTCACCACTGATATGCGGCCTGACAGGGTAGAAGCGGATGATAGGCCATTTGGTTTCTGTACTGAAGACGAAAATTCGTTTCTGGCTATTGAAAGGGCACTGAGGCTTGCCCCAAGAGATGCAGTCTTTAGCTCTATATTTCCATTTTCAATCGAGACCTTGCTCAGCAGCCACACCAAGGTCCTGTTAAACCCGAAATCCATGCCGGCTGAGGCTCCTGGAGTAACTTTGAAGTCCGGCTTCTCCAGCTTGATCTCCATGAGGCCAAAAGGCCAGAGGGAATATTCAACAGATATTCTTTGGATCTCTCCCCTGATTTCTTTGTGACTGATTCTGATTCCTTCAATAGTTATTAAACCATAACTCGTTCTGACTTCGCTCAGCCTCACCGTATATCCTTCGGATTTTGCAACTATTGGCACCAGTTTTTTTATAAGCAATGGAAGACATTGATAAAGCGAACCTGACAGCAGTGCTGCTGAAAGAAAAAAAATACCAAGAATCCAGATAAATTTTCTTTTCTTTGAGGGTATTTTTACTGATTTTTCAGCCATATTTCTCAGCTACCAGGACCTGGGCTGCAATCTCAGGCCTGATACATTTTTTTTGACGTCTCTTTTGAGTTATGATAGTCTCTTTCTATTTATCAGGTTCTATGTATTGATAAATGGAATACTTAAACAGTTTATACTTGGGTATTTGATAAATAATTCCTAATGGCTATAAGTCATACTATCAAATATCCGGATAATCTGTCCATATCTGTTATTAACAAAAGGAGGTATTTATGGGAATGTTGAGGATTGTAACTTTTTTGTTTTTGGTGAGCTGTGTCTGGCCTTCTTGGGGACTTTGTAGTGGTGGTACAAAACCTGTGACGAAGCTCCCTAAGGCCAAGACCATCGCAGAACTGGCTGCTCGCTATGATTCGAGCTCTTGCCAGGAATGTCATGAAGAGGCATATGAACAATGGGAGAATTCCCTTCATGCCTATTCCATCCTGGGGACCCCACGGACGGCCCCAACGATACTAACTGGCGTAGACAAAGGCCTGAAATTGTTCCCCTATTCCGGGGTCAAGACAGATGATGATATAGAGGTCCGTCACCTGATGATGTGCGCCAAATGCCATCTGCCCCAGCTTGAAGATGCCACAGATGACGTGGCAAGGGAAATTGTTGCTACCATTCGGGCCTGGATGAAAGAGGAAGATGATGATAAGGCCGATGAGCTTGAGGAAAAAATTGCAAGCCTGAATATCGGTTGTACGGTATGCCACAACACGAAGGCCATCATCCACAAATGGCAATATGGCTATCCCCAGCCCGATACGGTCTACGGCGCACAGGAAGGTGAACACGAACACCCTGACTTTACCAAAATGGCTAAGTCACCTCAGTTGAGTGAATCAATATTCTGTGGTCAGTGCCACGGCCAGGGGCCCAATTTTGAGTTGGACGAGCCCTCCCAGTGTGCCACTCTGTATGGCAGTTACCTCTTTGCCTATATCCCTGAAGGCGGGCACGACACCTGCCAGGACTGCCATATGAAAAAATCCGGTCTTGGCCACGACATGCAAGCCTACCGGGACGAGACCATGATCAAGATGGCCTTTGACGTCGAAGTTGATGCCATGGCCCGCTTCTGGCGCAAAGACAGTGTAGAAGGTGTTATTCCTCTTGGTGTAATTAACGTGGAGATTTATAATAAAGCGGGGCATGCCATACCTGATGGGTGACCTACTCCCAACCGGCTGGTCCTGGATGTGACCGCAAAGACAATGGATGGGAAGCAAATCTATAATGATCAGGTTATCTATATGCCTTATCCGGGTCGTTTTGGTGCAGGGGCAGAAATGGGAAGAGGACCCTATGAGAAATGCGGTTTGCTCGGAGACACTTGTATACCGCCTTTGAAGAAGGTTAAGGAAGTCTTTGAGATACCGTTCCCATATGCTGATGTAGAGAAAGATGGTAAAAAGACCAGGGAACTTACTGCAGATGAGCTTTTGGTGGACGTCAAGCTGTGGTATGTGCCATTTGGTGAATTCAAAAATGATGATAAGGTACTGTTCTTCAGTGAGGAAAAGAAAATAGACCTCAAGACCGAGTGGGTCTGGAGGAACTAACCTGTAAGCCTTTACAGGATACTTGCAGGCCGGCTCCTTGCTGGCCTGCATATCCATTTAGTTTTCAACACCCTTTATACGTTTAGGAAGATGCAGAGTAAAGGTAGAGCCCCTGCCCTGCTCAGAATCTACCGTAATATCACCATTCCATTCATGAACGAGCCTGTGGACTATTGCCAGGCCTAATCCTGTTCCATCCGCCCGGGTAGTGAAGAAAGGATTGAACACCCTTGAAAAATCCTCAGGCCTTATGCCGGATCCGTTGTCAGAGATTTTAAGAACCAGGTGATCTCCCCCTTCTGTCGTTCCCTTGATTGATATTCTTCCGTCTTCATGCGGCAGGGCCTGGTAGGCATTCAGCAAGAGGTTCAGAAGGACCTGTTTGAATTGAGACGGGTCTACTTCAAACTGTAGATTAGCCGGAATATCTATTTTGACATCGGCTCTTGGGAATTTCTTCCTTTGTCTCATCAGTAACAGAACAGACTCAATTTCTTCAACTAGAGATATGTTTTGAATCTTTTTTCCCTCTGGTTTGGCATAGAGAAGGAAAGACTTTGTAATATCATTCAGACGGTCGCTCTCTTTACTGATAATCTGTAGTAGCCTTCTTTCTTCAGGCTGCAACAGTGCTGACTCTTCCAAAAACTGGGCTGCTCCGGACAGGGATGCCAGGGGATTTCTTATCTCATGGGCAAGTCCTGCTGCCATCTCACCGAGGGCGGCAAGACGATCCATGCGCTGAAGGCGTTCTTCCCTTGCCTTTATCTCTGTAATGTCTTGAAAAATTATTCCGTATCCAAGGTATTGCTCCTGGTGGCCTTTTAATAAAAAAGTGGATGTCCCGAGGAATCTAGGTAAGCTGTGGGGATTTGTATGGCTCACTTCCTGCCGTTTACTTTCTCCTCCGCTCCTGAAATTCTCCAGTAACTGTGTCCCGGTTGGCCAGAGTTCTTGTAGGGGCTGCCCGTATCCATTAATGATTTTTTGTCCGAGGATCTCAATAGCCGCCTGGTTAAAGAAGGTGATATTTTCTTTTTCATCTACTGTGATCAGACCAGACTGGATGCTGTCTGCAAGATGGCGATGGATTTCCTCCATACGGCAAAGACCCACCTTGGTGTCTGACAGCCTCTTTTCTGTGTAATGAAGACGTTTTGCAAGGACAATTCCCAAAAATGCAATGATATTAAAGGCCGCCATATTGATAAAGAAGATGTATATGGCATCATCTAATTTGTCTCCCGGTATTTCACAGAGCCAAAAAAGAACGGCATAGCTGACGACACACAGGAAAGTCGATATAGCGCCTTCCTTTTGACTACCAAGAATACATGCTGTGAGAATGACAACCGGATATAGAAGTACAAGTGGGCTTTCAGACCCACCGGTCCAAAATACGGCAAGATTCACCAGGATGACATCTAGAACTGTCTGGATATAGAGGAGCCATTTATTCAGGCCCCTCTTTTTGTACCAAACGATATAAACGGCAGTGAGAAGAAATGCCCCTCCCAGGATCAGAGACAGCTCGGTCGCTTTGCCTGAAGCATCGGAAAAATATCCGGATAGGAGATAGGTGCTGCAGAGCAGCAGGACCAGGATAGTTAGGCGGCCTGCAGTTATACAATAAAAAATGCGGCCGTTTGAGTTCTTAGAGGGCATACTTTGACAGACGATATCTAAAGGACCTGAAGTTAAGGCCGAGGATGCCGGCAGCTTCGGTCTTTACCCCGTTTGCCCTCTCGAGTGCCTTTTTTAGAAGAGTTTTTTCTATATGGCTGAGGAATTGCTCAAGATCTAAACCTTCAGGCCCAAGGCACGGCTCGTAAAAAAAGGGGCTGGATTCAGCAGTTTTTTGTTGCTTGAACTCAGCCAGAGACAGGCTTTCAGGAAGCAGGAGATTTGAGGTGGCAAGGGCCACACTCCTCTCGATAATATTTTCCAGTTCTCTCACGTTTCCAGGGAACGAGTATTTCTGTAATGCATCCAAGGCAAAGCTGGATATGCCCTGTACGGCCTTATTTTGTTCTTTGGAATACTTGTCCAGAAAGTACTGAACCAGAAGGGGAATATCTTCATGACGTTCTCTCAATGGTGGCATATGAATTTGAATTACGTTCAGTCTGTAGTACAGGTCTTCCCTGAATCGTCCGGCTATTACCTCCTTTTCCAGGTCACGGTTAGTGGCTGCCAATATCCTCACATCTACCTTGATCTCTTTGGTGTCGCCAAGAGATGTAAAGGACTTTTGCTGCACGACTCGCAACAGTTTGACCTGGAGAGACATGGGCAGTTCTCCAATTTCATCTAAAAAGATGGTGCCTTGATCGGCTATGGCAAAAAGACCTTGTTTCTTACGATCAGCACCGGTAAAGGCCCCTCTTTTGTAGCCGAACAGCTCGCTTTCAAGGAGATTCTCAGGGATGCCTCCGCAGTTAATAACTATAAAGGGCTTGTCCTTGCGGACCCCAAGGTTATGAATGGCTCGTGCAGCAAGCTCTTTCCCTGTGCCACTTTCACCGGATATGAGCACACTAGAAGGACTGGATGCTATCCTGGGTATTAGCTGAAATATTTTGAACATGACCGGGCTTTTGGTCAACATATTGTCAAGCTTATAGAGCTTGTCGGTAGTATCTCTGATCAAGGACTGGGCCTTTGGTCTTGTTTTAAGGGCTTTTCCCACAACCTCCCTGATTTCTTCTATCCGAAAGGGCTTGGTAAGATAGTCCCAGGCCCCTTCTTTCATTGCCGCCATTGCGGTGTCCAGGGAGGCAAAGGCAGTAATCAGTATCACAGGGACATCTGCGTGCTTAGCCTTGATTTCTTTCAGTAAAGTCATCCCATCTATGCCCGGCATCCTCACGTCACTTATGACCAGGGATATTTTTCCCTTATCCATGAGTCCAAGGGCCTTTTTCCCACTGGGCGCGGAGCATACATCGTAGCCTTCCTTGGCAAGGAGTATCTCCAGAAATTCCCTGAGGCTTTGGTCGTCATCAACTATCAGGATTTTGGGTCTGGCAGTACTTGGGCTATTCGTTGCCTCTGTGAAAAGATCTTCAGAATGCTCTAAGCTCATATAAACACCTCCGTCATACTTATCGACAAACCGAGGTAAAATGTTGAGCGTTATCGGGCTGGATTTAAGGAAGCAGTCCTGTTGGATCAAATACCGGGCGGCCGTCAATAAGAGTGAGAATGGCTTTACCTTGGAGATCTTTTCCCAAAAATGGGCTGTTGTAACTCAGGGAGTGAAGAGATTCGCGGGTTAAGGTAAAAATTGCCTCCGGATCTATGATACATATATCTGCCGAATTTCCATCCTTCAGACTTCCTTCCGGCACACCCAGGATCTTGGAGGGAGAAATAGACATACATCTGATCATTTCAGACGCTGAAATAAAACCATCTCTTACGAGGTTCAGCGAGAGAGGAATGGCGGTTTCAAGACCTATGATCCCGTTTGCAGCCATTTGAAACTCGCATTCCTTTTCAATGACGCTGTGGGGGGCGTGGTCCGTGGCAATGACATCTATGGTGCCATCTTTGATGCCATCGATAACTGCCAGGCGGTCCTCCTCTGTGCGGAGGGGCGGATACATCTTGGCAAAGGTGTTGTAACCAAATACTGCTTCTTCTGTGAGACTGAAGTAGTGGGGCGCAGTCTCTGCGGTTACCAGTATATCCCGGCCTTTGGCCTGGCGGACTATTTCAACCGAACCTTTTGTGCTCACATGGGCAATGTGGAGACGGCCCCCGGTCAACTCAGCCAGGGCTACATCCCTGAATACGGCAATTTCTTCAGCCGCTGCAGGAATCCCCTTAAGACCTAGAATAGTAGATACCCGGCCCTCATTCATTACACCTCCCCTGGAGAGGTCAAGCTCCTCTGAGTGAGATATGATAAGTGCATCAAAGTTTTGGGCATATTCAAGGGCCTGGCGCATCACTGCCGCATTTTTCACAGGCAGGCCATCATCTGAGAAGGCTATTGCACCGGCATTGAGGAGGTCTCCAAATTCTGTCAACTGCTCCCCTTTTTGCCCCAATGTGATGGCTGCAATCGGATAGACCCTTGCCCTGGCAGAACTCTGGGCCTTTTCCAGTATGAATCTGGTGATGCCTGCAGAATCATTGACCGGTTGGGTATTAGGCATGCACGCCACTGCTGTAAAACCACCGGCAACAGCGGCAGTCGTGCCGGATTCAATAGTCTCCTTATATTCCTCTCCTGGCTCCCGCAGATGAACATGCATATCCAACAACCCCGGCACGAGCCATTTCCCCTCCAGGTCAATGACCCCGGCATCATGCGGAACGTCAAGGGATTCCCCGACAGCCGCTATGATTCCATCTCTTACCAGCAGGTCACCGGTAAAATCCCTGTTTTGGGATGGATCTATTATTCGTGCATTTGTAAATAGATAGGCGTTCATAGGTTCAAAATTACCTTTCTATAGGGGTTTATAGGTTCATGTTAAAAGACGAAAGACGAACGTCGAACGTCCAACGTCCAACGTCCAACGTCCAACGTCCAACGTCCAACGTCGAATAACTTTAAGGCAGATGCGCATTTTGTGCATAAATTTTTTTGATGATTCTGGCCGAATACTCAAGCAGCCGTTTTCCCATATCATATTTCTGTTTCTTTATTTTCTTCTATTCGATGTTCGATGTTGGACGTTCGATGTTCGATGTTCATTTTTTTCCGTTCAATCTTTCTTCCGTTGACCTTTCGAGTTAACTCTTAATCTTCGAACCCCGCACCCTGAGCCTTCAACCTTTTGTAAGAAGCAGAGATAGCAGGGCCATTCTTATAGCCACTCCATTTGTCACCTGATCCAGGATTACGGAGTATGGCCCATCTGCCACCTCGGGTGTTATCTCTACTCCACGATTAATAGGTCCTGGGTGCATGATCAAGGCCCCTGGTTTGGCCAACTTGACCTTGTCAGGGCTAAGGCCGAAAAACGTTGAATACTCTCTTACAGAAGGAATGAGGTTTTGCCCCTGACGTTCCTTTTGAATCCTGAGGACTATGATTACATCCGCATCTTTTAATGCCTCTTCCATCTTCAGGACCACTTTTGCCCCGAGGACTTCTGATTGACGTGACGGAAGCATGGTGGCAGGCCCTGACACAACCACCTCGGCACCCATCTTTGTAAAGGCCTGTATGTCCGAGTGAGCTACTCTGCTGTGAAGGATATCTCCCAGTATGGCAACTTTTAAATTATCAATATGTCCCAGGTGTTCCCTTACGGTAAAAATGTCCAATAGGGCCTGGGAGGGATGCTCATTTGTACCATCTCCAGCGTTGATTACAGCCGAGTTAACGTATTTTGTGAGCAGGTGAGGAGTCCCTGAATTGGGGTGGCGCACGACTATGACATCAGGCTTCATTGCCTCGATGTTTCGTGCAGTATCAATAAGGGTTTCTCCTTTTACAACACTGCTGGCCTTGGCTGAAATTGACACCGTGTCTGCGCTCAATCGCTTGGCTGCCAGCTCGAATGAGAGGCGAGTCCGGGTGCTCGGTTCAAAGAAAAGATGGACTACGGTCTTGCCGCGGAGCGGTGGTACCTTCTTAATGGGTCTTTCAAGGATATCCTTAAGAGACTCGGCAGTATCCAGAATGAAAGTGATCTCGTCCAGTGAGAGGGTGGATATTCCTAATATGTGTCGGGCAGTGAAGCGATTCATGCCAAAAAAAAGCCTCCTTTTTTCCAAAAAGGAGGCAATGTGCGGCGTGTCTGCCAAAATATTTTGCTACGAACAATCATTATTTTCATAATGTTGGATTTAGCACAAAGGCGGGTCATGAGTCAAGTGGCTACTCAGTGCCTGAACGAAAAGGCCGTTCAGGCACTACTTAAGCCTTGGGCGCGCTCTGTTGAAGTTATGGAGCCTGACGTAGCTGTTGTGCAATCTTTTTGCGAACGTAATCGAGGCCAAAAATTAGGGGGATACCGAACCAGGCCAGGAAGTAAACCTTTCCGGGAACAGGCCCTGTGGCCAACACCTTCTGCACTGCAGGAAAGTACAAGACCGCCCAGGAAAACAGAATTTGAATAAGAATTCCGAGAAGGATCAATTTATTTTTAAAGATGCCCAGATCCAGGCCTGAACGATAAACAAAACGCCGTCCCAGTAAATTGCCGATCTGCATAAGGAGAATCGTGGCCAGTGTGATGCCCGTTGCCGAGCGGTAAAGAGCATCGTTTGACGCAAGTTCCTGGCCGTATTCCCATCCTCCTTGAACCAGAACGTAGAAAAACAGAAAAATCGACCACAGCGCTTCCAGCAACCCCAGGAACAAATAACTATGCACCATGAGAGGTAGCGTAAGCAGACCCTCGCTTCGGTCCCGTGGCGGACGACGCATCTCCTCGGGGTCGGGCGGCTCCTGTCCCAAACCCATTGAAGGAATAATGTCCGTTCCCAAATCAATCGAAAGGATCTGAATCACCGTCAGGGCCAAAGGAACAGGCAGCAAGATGTAGATAAGATAAGGAAAAATTTCCGGTCCGTTGCTGACGAGCACATAATTGGTAAATTTTTTGATGTTGCTGAAGATCGCGCGTCCTTCTTCGACTCCTGCCACAATGGAGGCAAAATTGTCATCCAATAGGACAATCTGCGCTGACTCCCTTGCCACATCGGTGCCTTTTCCCCCCATGGCGACACCAACGTCGGCTGCCTTGAGGGCTGGAGAATCGTTCACCCCGTCACCGGTCATGGCCACGACTTTGTCCATAGCCTTCAGGGCAGCGACAATTTTCATTTTCTGCTCAGGAGTCGTTCGAGCAAAAACCGACACCCCTTTGCTCAATTCCTCTATGAGCTGTTCCTGGCTCAACTGTTTCAGGGTGTCTCCTGTGAGAACCCCTGTCTTGTTGCGACCATTTATCATAATGCCACTCTTACGAGCAATGGCCACAGCCGTATCCGGATAATCGCCGGTGATCATAATGACGTCGATGCCTGCACTTCGACACTTTTGGACAGCAGGCGGGACTTCCTTGCGAATGGGGTCTTCGATCCCCAGAAAACCCGCCAGGACGAGGTTGTGCTCCAAGTCTTCTTGTCTGGCATCTGCGTAGTCGCCTTGGGCAAACACTCGGTAAGCCACTGCAATGACGCGCAAGCCTTTTGCAGCCACCGTGCTCATCGCCGCTTCAGCCTTGTCAAGGACCTCTTCATCGACTGCGACCGGGTCTCCTGTCAAGCCTTCTTGCATATAGGAAACAAGCGGACGTATGGACTCCCATCCTCCTTTGACTGCAAAGAGCTTCTGAGAATTTGCCGAGTAGATACCGGCAGATCTTCTCTTGTCGACATCGAAAGCAAAATGTCTCTCTATGGTCCTTTCAAAACCAGCAAAATCCCCGCCTTTGTCTGTGTAGGCATTCGCAACCGCGACATCGAGAGGATCTCCGGAAAATCCCTTTTCCAGTTTGCGGACTCCAGAGGTGCTGAGGGCAAGCTCCAACAAAAAGACCTCTGATCTCTTATCCTGTAACTTTTCGCACGCAACTGCATCGCCCAGGTGCGTAATCGTCAGTTGGTTATAAGTCAGAGTTCCCGTTTTGTCGGTGCAGATTACATGGATCGCACCTAATGCCTCTACGGCCTTTAGTTCCTTTACCAGGACATTCTTTTTGGCCATCCTTAAGCTACCGATTGCCAGAGAAAGGGTAAATGTAGGCAGAAGACCTTCAGGAACGTTGGCCACAATAATGCCCATCATGAATACCAGGTTTACCCACAGGGATCTTCCGCTGAAAACCCCATAGAGAAAAAATAAAAACCCCATACTGACCGCAATAAGGGTCAGAATTCTTACCATGCGGTCCGTCTCGCGTTCCAGAGGAGATGGACTCCTTTGGATGGCCTGGGAAAGATCTGCCAGTTTGCCGAATTCTGTCCGAACACCGGTCGCAAAAATCACTGCCTCGCCGCTACCCTTGAGGACTGAACATCCGGCAAAAACGATGTTTTCACTCTCGGTCATACGTCCGTCTACTGCCGACTCCTTGAGGCTTTGGGCCTTGGATTCTCCGGTGAGTGGAGCGTTGTTTACTACCAGATCGTCGCATTTGACCAATCGGCCATCGGCGGCAATACGGTCTCCTTCTGATACAATGAGAATGTCTCCCGGAACCAGGTCTTCGGCCAAAATTTCGGCATCGGTTCCGTCTCGCCTGACCCATACGCGGAAAGGCAGAAATTTCTTCAGGGCCTCCATCGCCTTTTCGGCGCGATATTCCTGTATAAAACTGAAAAAAGCGTTCAGAAAGGATACTCCGAGCAGTGCCCAACCCAACACATCCATACTTTTGCCCGGCTCTATATTGTCAGCGACAAAACAGATTATGGCAGAGACGTTCAGAAGAATGGTAAAGAAATTGGTAAATTGTTTTATGAAGGTACGGGCCCATTTCCATCTATCGATTACTTCCACAGTGTTCTTGCCGACTTCCAGCAGCCGTTCTTCGATCTCATGTCGGGTTAAACCCTCCGGCCGGGTTTCCAAATAGGCATAGACTTCTTCAGGGTTAACGTGTTGTATCTGTCGCGCCTTACTCATAGCCCCTGTAAATCCCTATATCACATGGTGTTCCTCGCAGGATCCGCTCCAGAGAATTCGCACTGATGGCATGGCCAAGCCAAGTTCGCTCCGATGCGCCAAGTAGGATCATATGCGTCTTCAACTTGCTACTGTGGACAAGGATTTCTCTTGGCCAGTCGTTACTTACTATGACACGACAGTCCAGCCGGAACCTGGCAGACTCGTATTTTTGCTTAATGTTCTGCATAACAGCGCCAAGGTATTTCAATCCCTTTTTGCGCAGTATCTGAATACGTTGCCTAGAAATTTGGTGAAGCTGAAAAGAACTCACGGTCATAACCCGCAAGAGGTAGACTTCTTCCACTTCGGGCAGAAACAGCCTGAAGAAAGGCCAGGCAGATTGAAAGCCCCTCGGATGTCCTGCCAGCGGGATCAAAAAATTACCGGGATTTGCAAGCAAACCCGGCTGCACGACCCGCACTGCCAGTACATTGAACTTGTTATGCCTGAAGAGTCCTTCAGAAATGGTCCCTGACAAGAAAGCCTGCCTCTTAGGGCGAATTCGAGTTCCGCACATGGCGAAGCTGTCCCTGCCGTAAGGAATAGCCTCCAGGAGAGACTGGCAGACGTTCTTTTTTAGCGGAAGGATTTTACGGTAAAGCTCTATCCCTTGAACTCTGCATTTTCGCTCGATCTTTTCGATTTTCTCAGCGACTCGCACAGG
Source organism: uncultured Thermodesulfobacteriaceae bacterium (assembly GCA_964646435.1). Taxonomy (GTDB): domain Bacteria; phylum Desulfobacterota; class Dissulfuribacteria; order Dissulfuribacterales; family UBA3076; genus UBA3076. The sequence goes on along the minus strand of CAZYEJ010000027.1, from coordinate 3,811 downwards.
AGAAACGCTGCCGTCCTGAATGTGGATCAGAGTCAGTCTTTTTTCGGACGTATGGGACGCAAGACGAATACTGTAGAGGGATACCCAGTCACAATTAAGCGAGCCGTCATAGGCAAGATAGATCATTTTCGGAACTCTGAACTCCGTATGGATAGATATTTTTTGTTGACTTTCACCATAGACACCATGAACACAAAACGGCGAGGAGCAATCAACCGCCTCCTTTGGAAGGCCAGCTGCCAAGGCGGGGATAAAAGGGAGTGAGAAGGATCTCCGCCTTGGGAATCGTCTCTACCCTGTAGGTATCGAACATAGAGTTGAGACGCGGGAAATGCGCCAGCATTTTCCCATCGATACTCAACGATTTGTTATACAATTTGCATTCTTCATGTGTCTCGTAGGAATAAGTCTATCTGAAACTTGCGCTTTGCAGTTTCAATCATATCATCAACAACTTTAAAAATTGGCCGTCGCTCAATGTCACGTGCCATAACATAATGCAAAATACCAGGCGCATCCAATCGGGCTTGTCTCACCATTACCCGGCACGGCCCGATAGTCTTCGAAAACCGCCTAGTGCGGACCAGCATGCTAGGTGGGGAGGGGAGAAGGAAAACTCACCGTAACCGTTTACGGGGTTACAACGCCCGTTTTACAGCAACCCACCGAACTGTAAGCGTTTACAACTCCCCTTACCTGATTGGGTGCCGGTTTATGCACCTATCGTCCCAATCCAGTCCCCTACCCAATGCGTGACTGCAATCACTACGATTGCGATCAAAAGGTGTTCTCCGACGATCTTCCAAGGTGGCTCGCCCTGTGATTTTGCGATGATATAGCTCAGAACAGACAGAATGGACATTCCCCATATCAAATTCACAACTATGGCAGTGGATAAGGATAGAAGAAGGACGGGAACCACAAATGTCATTGCGACCAGGAATTTCGTCAGAAAGGTCGCAATGGTAGCCCCCCAAATCTGCTTAGCGGTGTGAGTGTTATCCGCTTCCTCTGAAATGTGGATTCCCAAAGCATCTGAACACGCATCAGCAATGGCGATTGTCAGAATCCCGGCAAGGACCACAATCCTGGAATGCGTCCCTGAGTGGAGACCGACCATGAGACCGAGAGTCGTGATGACCGCTGACGTCAGCCCAAACGAAATGCCTGTTCTCAACCAATGCTTCATCTGTGTGTTCTTATCTTAGCCACCCAACATCAGGGCTCTGCCGCGCCGCGAGACGCCTCTGGGTTTGGATTTCCATTACTTTCCTTGGTGTCGCCAATGGATTGCGACGTCGGTTGCAGCCCTTGGTTCGGTGCCATAGATCAGGACGGGTCCGCAAATTTGCTGTGATGAATTCTCATGAAGATCTCCAGCAGATTCCCGGATGCTATATCGGAAACATCAAGATCATACACATCCTGGATTTTCTTCTGGGTGTCAGTTAGCTCCATCTCATCCAAACCCGTGAAATCGAAAAGACTCGATTCGTCACTGATTAGGTATTCTTCCGGCTCGAAATTGAAGATCTTCTTCATGAAATCCTCGGAGATATCCAGAAACATGTCGACACCGTTAGTGGGAGCAAATTCGATCTTCTTGCCCTTGAAGGGTCCGCTTGGAATAACTCTGTCGTTTTCTTTCATTTCTATTGCTGCCGCACCGAAGGGTGATGAGGATGAGACTTCGATTAACCTGTTCGGTGTTCACTCCATCGGTACTTTAGTACCTTCCGTCGATTGTTTTTAGTTGTTATCTTGGCAATGAACAAGTTGTCCCGTTTGCCCTCACAATACTCATGAATTACAGCCCGCGCGTAGCGAGGCCTTTTGAATGGGGTGGCAGTGTTAATGTCGTCACACCATGTATCATCTGACACGTTGAGAAACATCCGCCAGCGTCCACCGGGAAGAAGATCGCTGTGTATCACGTAGCGTACAGGATTCTCCAGATCCTTGACTCGTCTTTTCAGCTCCCGAATCTGTTCCGGCGAAAACTCCAGATTATCTTCGAGCTCAGCCTCATCACGTTGTCTCTTGGACTTTAGCATGTTTCTTCTTTCACACCGAACGTCGCAAATCAGCCAGACAGCAAAGCCATAGCGACGAGGAACGAGGAACGGCGGGTTTGCGGTTGCTGAATTAGCTTTGTTTGGTCATTTAATCTGCATTAAGATTTTTCAAAATTTTCTTTGCCAATAGTTCTTTGATTTCGGTGTGCCGTGGGACAGCTTCCGTCGCTCCATTCTTCGGATTAATCCAAAGTGAATGTGAGGCTCCTTCCCGTTTCAGATAGCAACCCGCGATTCTCAACCTTCGCTCCAAGTCTCGTCGTTTCATCCAATCATCACCGTATCTTGAATAGTGTCGTCAGGCAGCCCTCGAAGAATGTCAGCCTTGCGATCCTCCAAGATCAATTCAATAGCCTGCCGCAAATTAGCCTTGGTTTCCTCTATTGTCTCACCCTGTCCATTGGCACCAGGTACCTCCGGGCAGATAGCCCAGAAGCCGCCCTCGGATGCGGCCTCTATAATTGCTGTGAATTCTGCCTTCATTATAATCTCCTATCTTTTGTTGTTGACCGAATCATTTGGGATAACCGGTTTGAAAAATCGTCCGCTTTTTCAAATCCGAGTTTATCCCATTGTTGTGTGCAGCATTGATCAAAACTAAAAGCTACCTTTAAAACTCGATTATTTCATTTTCCACTTCTCTGTAGATTTCATCAATATTTTTCTGAATGGATATTGTGCTTTGGATTGCAGTTGTAATCTTGCAGTAATGCTTAACATTATCAAGAGCTAGGACTTTCCCTTTCCTGTCTTTGAGCCACTTGCTTAAAACCTGATACCCGCCGATCCGGTATTGCCAGATATTTTCCTGTATCCCTTCAAAATACTGGTGTTTATTGATGTAAACACACGAGAGCTTTTTGTCATATTTTATCTTTTCTATTCTTTTGTCGCCAGTGCCCTGAAACTTGGCGATCGGTAAATCAAGCATAGGGGATTGCATAAGGTGTAAATCCACAAGAAGTTTTCCGCATTCTCTCAATTTATGAAAAAGGCGTTTGTCTTTTGTGAAAGGGACTCTTGGAAAATCCGTTTTTAAAAATTCGGCATATTCCGTCCGGTAAATGTTGGAATAGAGAACAGCATAAATATAGTAAAAGATGTCTTCAGGCTCCGAATCGGTTTTATAGGCTTTCGCCAGGGCGGAGAATACCTTTGGGTTGATATTCGGCTGCTTTCCTTTGGATTCTTCCAGGTGGCTGAACAGATCTTTTTTGTTTGGGTCGGGGTATAGGTAGAGGGAGAAAAGGTAAGAGCGTTCTCTTGTTTCCAAAGAGACTGTACAATCATTAATGATATAATTTGTACACAATGCATGCCTGAAATCACCATTGACTTGGCGATTGGAAATCATTCCCAAATTCTCCTGCATCATATGCCGCATGACCCTTTTGACTGTTCTCCAAACGACTGAATCATGACAGAAAATCCACCGGACATCGAAAGGGCGATAAAGCACACGCAAGGTAAGAGAGGATAAATCAGAATCAGAAATATTTTGAAGCATATTCCATGCTTTTCTTATATCCCAACCTTTCTTTTTCCTTATTTGGAAGAATTCGTGAAGCTCATCATCAGAACATTTACTGTGCTTGAATAGGCGGATCTTATTGATTAACCTGTTTTTATCCATGTCTATGACAAAATGGTCTCTGGCTGTAGTCATACCGACACCATTGAGCGGGAAAATATCGGTTATTTTCGGCGACTTTTCATATTGTTCTAAAAGCCTTTCA
>CAZYEJ010000026.1:0-27500 GCA_964646435.1 uncultured Thermodesulfobacteriaceae bacterium | reverse complement strand
ATGCTGTCGGATGATCGTATTATCTGATAGCCCACGGTGTTCTGAACCTTTTTGTTCCGCTTATCAAAGTCCTGCCAGACCATATCTGATAACGCTTCTGCCAGTTTGTAGACATCCAACTCGTAAACTCGTTTCATTTTCCCCCGAATTTCCAATTTCCAATTTCCAATTTCAACGTTCCGTAACTAATCGCTTAGCCAACATCTCAATAAGCTTATCAATACCCTCTTTGGTTGCCGCAGAGATATAAACCGCTTCGGGATTGGAAACAGGGGTATCTTTTTCCAACAGGTCTATTTTATTATAGACCAGTATCCTTGGGGTTGTTAACAGGTCCATTTCTTTCAGAATCTGTTCGACTGCCATTATCTCCATTTTTTTGTACGGGCTGGTTGCGTCAACCACGTGTAAGAAAAGATGCGCGTCTTCCAGTTCTTCCATAGTGGCCTTAAATGCCACCCGGAGATCTTTTGGCATGTGTCGAATAAAGCCGACTGTATCTGCCAGCAGCACCTTTCCTGCTCCTGGGAGGGCAATGCGTCGTGTTGTTGGATCAAGGGTTGCAAAGAGTCGATTTTCAGCAAAGACTTTGCTGCCCGTGAGTCGATTGAGAAGGGTGGATTTGCCTGCATTGGTGTAGCCTATAATTGAGATCACCGGGAGGGCTTCCTTGGCCCTGCGCTTTCTTCTCTCTTTTCTTCCCCTGGAAAGGCCTCTTAGTTCCCGCTCAAGAGATCTGATATGCTGTTTTACCCTCCTGCGATCCTCTTCCAGCTTGGTTTCACCAGGGCCTCTTCCTCCAATGCCACCCATAAGCCTTGACATGGCAGTCCCACGACCCAGGAGCCTGGGGAGCAGGTAGCGGAGTTGCGCCAGTTCCACCTGAATTTTTCCCTCTTTGCTCTGGGCCCTTCTTGCAAAGATGTCTAGGATCAGTTGAGTGCGGTCTATGACTTTGAGATCTACCATCCCGGCAATGTTGTTTATCTGTATGGCCCTGAGGTCCTGGTCAAAGATCACCATGGTGGCCCCCAGATAAAGGCCCTTCATCAGGATTTCCCTCAGTTTTCCTTTGCCCAGCAGGTGTGCTGGATTATAGCGAGGAACACGCTGCCAGATCTTTTCCAGCACCTCTACATTGGATGAGCGGGCAAGTTCCGCGAGTTCTGCAAGGGATCGCTCTGCCTCAAGGCGAGGATGTTGGCTTGCATGCACCAGAATCGCACGCTCTTCCGTCGCCTTGGGGGACAGCCCCTCCTGGGACTTCTGTATTTCTGTTTCAAGTTCTTGAATAAATTCTCCAAAAGGCAGGTCAACAGCGCCGGGATGCTGGAAAGTAAGTATTTTCCATTGCCGGTTTTCTGGGTTGGGGGGCAGAAGGTGGGCAAAACACACTTGGCCTGGCAGGTTGTCTTTAACCTCAATAGTTACCATGGCATCCAATCTCAGCAGGGCGAGATCCGAGAGATCCTCGGTATTTATTCCTTCATTTTTATTAAAATGGGTATGGATACACCGCAAACCCTTTAGGCGGCCAAGCCCCCTGCGGTAAAAGCTTATATCCGGTATCAATATACTGTGATGATCACCAAGGATGACGTGGCGTATTATACCTTTTCGGTTTACTATGACCCCGACCTGTCTGCCTATAGGGCCGGAGATCTCGGTCAAGGTCCTTGCTATTTCAGGGGTTAACAACTTGTCGGGGGGTATTTTCCTACGGAAGAGGCGCTCAAGGCCACGGCGCTCGGAATGTGTCAGGCCTTTTATGTTTCCGGAAACTTTTGCTATGGCTTAATCCTCCTGGATTCGATTATAGTATAGGTTGAGCGATTAGCTGTTAGCTTTTAGGTGTTAGTAACCTATTTGGAAAATAGCAGCAAATTAACCGCTAACCGCTAAGGCGCCAAGAACGCAAAGTTAAACACAAAGAAGATACTTATCCAGCCGGACCGTTACCGGCTGGATAAAAAGTATTTCTTAGCGTCCTTCGCGTCTTCGCGGTTCAATTTACCGTGAAAATACCTCGTAGTGGTAAAAGAAACATACAAGTCTAATAGCTCAATTATAGTATAAAGTTAGTTTCATGCAAAAATAATGAGAAGATCACCGTTACAAAAGACCAAGATAATATGTGTGGCCAACCAAAAGGGTGGCGTTGGCAAGACCACAACCGCGGTAAATCTGGCAGCAGGTCTAGCCATTCTCAAGAGGTCTATATTGCTTGTAGATTGCGATGCCCAGGGAAACGCTTCCAGCGGTCTCGGAATTGCCCAAAAGGGGCTGGATAGACACCTCTACCATGCCATACTTGGTTTGGCCGGCACGGCCGAAGTGATACAGCCCACATCTGTTGCCAATCTTTCCATTATTCCTTCAAATATGGATCTGGTGGGGATAGAAGTGGATTTGGCGGGGCGCAATAACAGGGAGGGCGTACTGAAGGAACTTTTGGCTCCTTTAAATTCTTTTGATTATATAATATTGGACTGTCCTCCCTCTCTGGGGCTGATAACCATAAATGCCCTGAGTGCTTCCAATTCAGTAATTATTCCCATGCAATGTGAATATTATGCCCTTGAGGGCCTGAGTCAACTAATAAAGATTATAAGGCTCGTGAAACATAACTTCAATCCCATGCTCCATATTGAAGGCCTGTTGCTCACCATGTACGATTACCGCATTCGTCTTGCATTTCAGGTCGCGCGTGAGGTGCGGACACATTTCAGGGATCTGGTTTACAAGACTACTATCCCTAGAAACGTAAAATTAAGTGAGAGTCCGAGTCATGGAAAGCCGATATTTTCATACGAACCGAGATCCAAAGGGGCAGAGAGTTACCTGGCCCTGGCCCGCGAGTTCCTGGGCTGCCAGAGGAAGTCATGATGAAGCGTAAGGGAGGATTAGGCAAGGGGCTTGGAGCCCTTCTTTCTCAAGAAGACATATATGATTTAGAGAGTCCCGGATTTTTCCTCTGTCCCATAGAAAAGATCAGGCCAAATCCCGATCAGCCACGAAAGCATATGAATCAAGATTCCCTTGAGGCCCTTGCCGGATCCATCAAGGAGAAAGGTATCCTTCAGCCCCTGGTGGTCTGGGAGGTTGATGGTGTTTATGAGCTGATAGTCGGCGAAAGGCGGTGGAGGGCGGCCCAAAAGGCCGGGCTTAAGGCAGTCCCTGTTGTCATAAAGGACGTGAGCCCTGACGAGCTTCTTGAGCTGGCACTGGTTGAGAATATCCAGAGAGAGGACCTGAATCCCCTGGAAGAGGCTATGGCCTATAGCAGGCTTATAGATGAGCTGGGGCTTACACAGTCCCAGGTGGCCTCAAGGGTGGGAAGGGAAAGGTCCACTGTGGCCAATTTTCTGAGGCTTCTCCAATTACCGGACTATGCCCAGGCCGACCTGCTTGATGGACGGCTCAGTATGGGCCATGCCCGGGCCCTTTTGACGTTGGAAGATCCTGAAAGCCGGAGGGAGTTAAGAAACCAGATAATAAAAAAAGAGCTTTCCGTACGACAGGCAGAGGCCCTGGCCCGTCGATTAGCTAAAGGAAAAAGGCTGGGTGCGAGAGTGCGAAGGGAAGATCCTGACATCATGAATCTTTGCGAAGATCTGACTCGCAGACTTGGTTCTAAAGTAAAAATAGTGCAGACTAAAAGGGGCGGCAGGTTGGAGATACGTTATCGTTCCGTCCAGGACCTGGAACGGGTTATACTGTTGCTCAGGGCAGGAGTGTCAGATTAACCCTGCTAAAAAAGCGTCTGCAGACACAACACGAATTTTATTAATGAATCTGTCAACACCGCTTTTTTTTATAACCTGGTATGAATAGGGTATGTTGATCTTGTTTTTGAAATAATGCAAATGAGGTGAGACACCGGCATCATTTGTTTTTGCTTCCACAGAAAACCACGGTTTTTTATCAATGGTGACTAAAAAATCGACCTCTTTTTTGTCCACAGTTCTTAAAAAATACAGTTCAGCCTTATATCCTTCATAATCCTGAAGGAAATAGACGAGTTTTAGTAAATGAGATGCAACGCAGTTTTCAAATCGAACAGACTCGTCACTGATTTCAGACCAGTCCCACAGATAGAGTTTGGGCTCTTTTTTTAACGAACGATAATTCTTTCCAACAAACGGATATATTCTAAAGCAGTAATAAAATGCTTCCAATATGTTGAGCCAGTTAGATACAGCTCTATGACTTACTTCCAGGTCCTCTCTCAGGGAATTAACAGACAACTGAGAACCTGCCCGTTCCGGGAGCATATCTCCAAGAAGCTGCATATTCATTATGTCCCTTACCTGTTCAATATCTCTGATATCCTCACGAAACAGCCTGTCATGTTTTTCCTGATGCCACTTCCTCAGCGTTCTCATATTCTGTTTAATAAAGGGTTCGGGAAATCCGCCAAACTTATCCAGAGACAAAAAGGCATCTTTTTCTCCTGTTAAGCTGATGGGGATATCTTTAAAGATAACAGGCACAACAAACCTTCCTGTTGCTTCGGCAACTGTAAAAGGATGTAATCGATAATAACGATACCTTCCCAGCATCGAATCACCACCTTTTCTGTAAATATCCAGGCGGGCACTACCGGTAACAATAAATCGATATTTATCCTTAAGCGTGTCGTATTCACCCTTAACAAAAGATTTCCACTTCTTGTATTTATGAATCTCGTCGAGAATGATCAGTTCCGCATTTCCCGGCCAATTAGATTGCATAATCTTGCGGCGATCTGTTCTGCTGTCCCAGTTGTAATAGCCTGTTTCCCTGAATTGTTTGGCTACAAATTCCCTGGCAAGGGTTGTTTTGCCAACCTGTCGAGGGCCTCCGATGAACACCATTTTTTCAGAGAGGTCGTCAAGAACGTATTGAGTCAAATATCTGTTTTTTAGCATGATATTAAAATATCATTTTCATAAAATTTATCAACTATATTTGCCTATAAGCAAAATTTTTATCGAGTTTATTTGCTTATAGGCAAAATATAATTTATCCCAACTTATTGAGAAGATACGGTTTTTTGTTGTATTCAAGGCGCGAGGAGCGAGCATAACAGTTTGTATGCTTGACGAGCAACGAAGAAGACGGCAAAAAAAACATTAATTTGTTCAACTTATTTATTGTACGTTCCTAAGTTTCTGCGAATAGTTCGGACACGCCGCGGAGTCTCTTGACCACACGCTCCTTTCCAATGGCCACAAGCACATCAAAGATGCCCGTACCTGCCGGCTGGCCTGTGACTACAGTGCGAATGGCATTGATAATAACACCCGGCTTTACTTCAAGCCCTTGTGCAAAGTCCCTTACAACTTTTTCGGTCGTTTCGAGAGTCCATGACTCGAGCTGCTCCATGCGGTCTGCAAGCTGCGGCAGCCAATTTTTTAGGTCCGGGTATTTGAGCACTCTTTTCTTAAGGGCCTTGGGGTCAACGGGGAATTTCTCTGAGAAGTATGCCCTTCCCAGTTCTGCAAAGTCCTTGAAGGTATGAAAACGGCTCCGGATAAGATCCAGGGTAGCAAGGAACCACTGCCTTTTATTCCCATCATATGCCGGGTCCCAGATGCCTTCCGTGACGAAATCCTTTTTCACAGGCTCGGCGATCTCTTCTATGGGCAATGTCCTCAGAAAATGGGAATTAATTGAAAGGGCCTTGGGGTCTGTGAAAAACTTCGGATCTCCCGGCGTATAATTGAATATGGAATTCGCCCGGCCTATGCCTTCGAGTGAGAAGGCATCTATCAGTTCCTCCCTGCTGAATATCTCTCGGTCATCAGAGGTGTGCCAGCCCAGAAGCACAAGGTAGTTCACAAGGCCCCAGGGCAGAAATCCGTGATCCCTGTAAAACTGCACTGATACAAGTTCACCGTGGGTCCGCTTGGATATCTTGCGTTTCTTAAGGTCCAGGGTAAGAGGCATATGGGCAAATACCGGAGGTTTTGTTCCTAAGGCCTCATAGATAAGGATCTGCCTGGGAGTGTTGGCAAGGCCGTCCTGCCCCCGGATTACATGGGTTATCCCATCCCGAATATCGTCCACGGCGTTTGAGAGAAGATAGAGCGGAGAGCCATCAGATCGCACTATAACAAAGTCTTCAATATCCTGGTACTGCTTTTCAATCGGCCCATAGACCGCATCATTGACACATACCGCACCTTGTTGTTCAGGTACCTTGAAACGAATGACATACGGAAGCCCCTGGGCCTCTTTGGCAGCTATGGCCTCTGATGTGAGTCTCCTGCAGGTCCCGTCGTATTGAACAGACTGTTTGGCTGCCAAAGCGGCCTTCCTCTTTACATCGAGCTCTTCCTTGGTGCAGAAACATTTATAGGCATGACCTGATTCAACCAGTCGCCTGGCAGCTTTTTTATGCTCTTCAATGTATTCCGTCTGGGAATACGGACCCTCGTCCCAATGGATCCCCAGCCAATTGAGCCCGTCAATGATCCCCTGAATGGAATCGGTTGTGGATCGTTCGACGTCAGTGTCCTCTATTCTCAATATGAAAATGCCCTTGTGCTTTTTTGCAAAGAGCCAGTTATATATGGCAGTACGAGCCCCGCCGATATGGAGATACCCCGTGGGGCTCGGGGCAAATCGTACACGCACGCCGTTTTTGGTTTTATTGTAGTTTTGAGATTGCATATTGCTGTATCCTTAACTTGATAGTATAGAAATTTCCATTTTTCAGACAGGATCAACAGGATTAACAGGATAAATAAAAATCATGAAAATCCTGTCAAAAAGAGTCCCGCCGGAGGCGGCTAAGTTCATTTTTTTTGAGCCTGTCGCGGTTTGTTTTTCATGGCTTTTTCGATCTTGGCCCAGGTGTCACGCAACGTCACCGTTCGATTAAACACCAAGGCTTTATCAGAAGAGTCTTTAGTATCCACGCAGAAATAGCCCTGTCTCTCAAACTGATAGCGACTCCCCGGCACCGCGTTTGCCAGACTCGGTTCCACGCGGCACGACGTCAAGGTCTCCAGGGAGTTTGGATTCAAATTGGCCATGAAATCACCTCCATCCTTTGATTCATCGGGGTTTGTTTTCAGGAAGAGGTGATCGTACAGGCGCACTTCGGCCCGGAGCGAGTGGGCAGCCGACACCCAATGCAGTGTTGCCTTGACCTTACGTCCATCCGGAGATCCACCGCCTCGAGTTTCAGGATCATAGGTGCAGCGCAATTCCGCTATTTCGCCGGTCTGTTCATCCTTCACTACTCCAACGCACTTTATGTAATATGCGTATCTCAGCCGTACCTCGCGGCCTGGGGCCAGACGGAAGTACTTTTTCGGCGGATCTTCACGGAAATCCTCCTGTTCAATATACAGCACCCGTGAAAAAGGCACTTTTCTGGAACCCATTCCAGGATCTTCAGGGTTGTTGATGGCCTCCAGTTCTTCCTCCAGTTCTTCCGGGTAGTTTTCTATGACCACCCTGAGAGGACGTAACACTCCCATAACACGCGGTGTTCGTTGATTCAGGTCCTGGCGCACACAGTGTTCAAGCAACGCTACATCAACCGTGCTGTCCCTTTTTGCTACTCCGATACGCTCACAAAAGTCCCTGATCGACCTCGGCGTGTATCCACGTCTCCGCAGACCACATATTGTAGGCATCCGTGGATCATCCCATCCGGAGACAGCGCCGGACTCCACAAGTTTTATGAGCTTTCGCTTGCTTATGATGGTGTAGCTCAGATTAAGGCGGGCAAACTCGATCTGCCGAGGATGACACTCGACGTCCAATTGATCGAGTACCCAGTCGTACAAGGGACGATGATCTTCAAATTCCAAAGTACAGATGGAATGTGTGATTCCTTCGATGGAATCAGAAAGGCAGTGGGTGTAGTCATACATGGGATAAATGCACCACTTGTCGCCTGTCCTGTGATGTGACATCCGTCTGATACGGTAGATTGCCGGGTCCCTCATATTCAAATTCGGAGATGCCATGTCTATCTTTGCCCTGAGTATGTGAAATCCGTCTTCAAATTCTCCTGCCCGCATGCGCTCAAACAAGTCCAGGTTCTCCTCAACCGGGCGTGAGCGATATGGGCTGTCCTTGCCCGGCTCAGTCAATGTGCCGCGGTATTCCTTGATTTCCTCCGGGTTCAGGCTGCAGACATAGGCCTTCCCCTTTTTTATTAACTGAACTGCATATTCGTACAACTGATCAAAGTAGTCGGACGCATAGTAGAGATGTTTGCCCCAGTCAAAACCAAGCCACTTTACATCTGCTTTGATCGACTCAATATATTCAATGTCTTCCTTGCCGGGATTTGTGTCATCGAAACGCATGTGGCAGACGCCGCCCTTATTTTCCGCTGCAATTCCAAAATTGAGGCAGATAGACTTGGCATGCCCGATATGGAGATAGCCGTTCGGCTCCGGTGGAAACCGGGTCACAACTCGCCCTTCATTCTTGTTTATCCTCAAGTCCTCCGCGATAATATTGCGAATGAAGTCAGATGATGGTTGAGAATCGGTCGTGGTCATATCTGCAGCTCCGTTTTCGTCTTTCCCTTGAGTTTTGCAAGCAGCTCCCTATAGTGATTTAGACATCCTTCATTGGATATGGGAACTTTTTGCAATCGGATTCTAATGGTGAAGCAACAAAACCACAAGCAGACGCGACAATGAATTTGCCTTTTCACTTACACTCGGATTTTTCCCCCTGCGGAGACCAGCCAGGGGCCATTGCCGCCCTTACCGAAGGGCTTCAAAAAGGTTTTTGCCTTCAGACACTCCTTGGAGTCACCGGGTCCGGCAAGACATTTACCATGGCCAACATAATGAACCAGGTGCAGCGGCCTGCCCTGGTAATTGCACCGAACAAGACCCTTGCTGCACAGCTTTTTGGGGAATTCAAGATCCTTTTTCCGGAAAATGCAGTTGAATATTTTGTAAGCTATTACGATTACTACCAGCCGGAGGCCTATATACCTCAATCCGACACCTACATTCAGAAGGATTCCTCCATCAATGATTTTATTGACAGGCTTCGCCACTCAGCCACACACTCCCTGCTTACCAGAAGGGATGTGATTATTGTGGCCAGCGTATCGTGTATCTATGGCCTGGGCTCTCCTGAAGAATATCGGCAGATGCAGCTTTACTTGAGGGTGGGCGATGAGCGTCCTAGAGAAGAAATCCTGGTCCGGCTGGTCGCGATGCTGTACGAGCGAAACGATATGGATTTCCACCGGGGGACGTTCAGGGTTCGGGGAGATATAGTTGAGATTTTCCCTGCCCATGAGGAAAAACACGCCTTAAGGATCGAACTCTTTGGAGACGAAATCGAAAACATAAGCATCATTGACCCACTCAAGGGACAGACCATAGCTTCATTGAGAAAAATTGTTATATATCCATCGAGCCACTATGTGGCATCTGAAGGCAGACTTGACAGGGCCATTCTGAACATCAAGGCGGAGCTGGATGAAAGACTCCTGTTCTTTGAGTCTCAGAATAGATTAGTTGAGGCCCAGCGCCTTGAACAGAGGACCAACCTGGACCTTGAGATGCTTCAGGAACTGGGTTATTGTCATGGGATCGAAAACTACGCAAGACACCTCTCTGGCAGTCCTCCGGGAGAGCCTTCTCCTGTACTTCTAGACTATTTCCCAAAAGATTTTATAACCTTCATTGACGAAAGCCACATAAGCATTCCCCAGATAAGGGGCATGTACGCAGGGGATCGTTCCAGGAAAAAGACCCTTGTTGAGTTTGGTTTCAGACTCCCCTCAGCCCTGGACAACCGCCCATTACGGTTTGATGAGTTTGAAAAGGCCGTGGGTCAGGTTGTTTGCATCTCCGCCACTCCGGGGCCATATGAGTTTGAAAAAGCAGGCGAGGCAGTGGTGGAGCAAATCATAAGGCCGACTGGTCTCGCAGATCCGCCGATAGAGGTAAGGCCGGCCGGCACCCAGGTGGACGATCTTATGGAGGAGATACAAAAAACCATTGCGAGAGATGAGCGGGTCCTTGTCATTACCCTGACAAAGAGGATGGCAGAGGCCCTCACAGAATATTACTCCTCAGTTGGTATTCGCGTTGAATATCTCCATTCGGATATCAAAACCATAGAGAGGAGCAAATTAATACACGGTCTGAGGCGTGGTGAATTTGATGTACTGATCGGGATTAATCTCTTGAGAGAGGGGCTCGATATCCCGGAAGTATCCCTGGTGGCAGTGCTGGACGCGGACAAGGAGGGTTTTCTTCGTTCGGAGCGGTCTCTTGTTCAGACAGCAGGGCGGGCCAGCCGGAATGCCGATGGCACGGTGCTGTTCTATGCAGACAGGATTACCGGCTCCATGAAGCGGGCCATGGAGGAAACCGAACGTAGGCGCCGGACACAGATGGAATATAATCGAATACATAATATTACTCCGGTCACCATAAAAAAGGCAGTTACAGACGCCTTGTCTTCCATCTATGAGAAAGAGCAGGAGTTGGATTGGCAAATAGCTGAGGCAACAGCTCCCTATGGAGGCTTGTCGAGTGTCAAGGACATGAAAGAACGGATCAGAATGCTCGAACAAGAGATGAGGGCTGCTGCCAAAGAACAGAGGTTTGAGAAAGCCGCTGAACTTAGGGACAAAATTAAAGAACTCAAGACAGTACCAAAGGAAAAACCTTCATCTCATAAAAAGTAACTAAGACCGGAAAGGTGTGATCATAAAATGACGATAACAGAAAAAATTATTGCAAAAAGCGGTGTTGAGTTACTTGTGGAAAAACGCATTATGGATAATTGGGTCGAAATCTCCATTGGGCTGAAAGACCATAAGAAATGTCTGTTGCACTGGGGGCTTTGTCACCATGTTCAAATATCCTGGGAGATGCCGCCAAGTTCGGTCTGGCCTGAGGGTAGCAAGGCATTTGGCCGGCAAGCCATTCAGACCCCTTTTGCAGAGAAAGATGGCGTCAGGCGAATCGTTATCAGACTGGATCGGAAACTGGATTTTTCTTTTTTGGTTTTTGTCCTCTATTTTCCCGAGGAAGAGCGCTGGGACAATAACCGTGGTCGGAACTATCGAATCCCGCTTGTTGTCCCTTCAGAAACTGAAGTGTCTTTGGGCCATCCTGAACTCGCAGTGATCGCCGATGAGATCATTGAAAAGGAAATGAGCCGCAATTCGTGGACACTGATGCATCGTTTCAACCTATGTTATGACCTTCTGGACAGAGTCAGAAACAACATGGAGGGGCTGGCGCTTATGTTTGTGTGGCTGCGTTTTTCCGCTATCAGACAACTGGACTGGCAGCGGAACTACAACACCCAGCCCAGGGAGTTGAGTCATGCTGAGGACCGTTTGACGCTTAAGCTTGCTGACCAGTACACCAAAGAAGAGCCGGAAGGGCGTGAGTACATCCGTCTGATACTGACCACTATGGGGCGAGGTGGCGAAGGGCAGAGAATCCGCGATGAAGTCTTAAACATTATGCATCGTCTCCATATAAAAGAGGTCTCCGGGCATTTTATGGAGGAGTGGCACCAGAAACTCCACAATAACACCACACCTGATGATGTTGTCATCTGTGAGGCCTATCTGGGTTTCCTGAAAAACAACGGCAATCTGGATTTATTCTATAATATACTCGAAGCAGGGGGGATTACAAAAGAAAGGCTTGAGATGTTCGAGCGCCCAATCATATCCCACCCTGATTTTGTCCCGTCTATAAAAGACCCATTGATTCATGATTTGGAGCATTTCCTGGGGATTCTCAAGGCCGTTCATTCCGGTACTGATCTCGGCACTGCCATCTACGCTGCCCGGCATCTATTCGATTCGAAAATGCACGGCCTGATGGACTTTATCTGGGCGCATCGTGACAATACTGATGCCTGCATGCTTATTGAAAAGATTACTGAGGCGCGCCGTTGTCTTAAAACACAATTGCAAGGCAATGCAAATGTTGTACGCGATCGGCTCTTTCTCGATCTGGCTTTGGAGAATTTCCTGCGCGTTGTGGTGGAACGGAGTCTTCATTTGCATCTCAGCGCTGATCAACTGGTGGAATTGATCTCAATGGTGCTGGAGAATCTCCTTATTTCAAGAGGCAATGATGAGCTTACACACTGTCTTAACCAGTGGGAACAGGTCAGAAAGATGTCCCATTCCGGAAAAGATTGGGCCCTCCAATCCAGGGCCGTACTCGATCGTCTCTCGCGTGCCCTGGGTGCCGCAATCGACCATTATTACCAAGTCCTTCAGCCCAAGGCCGAATTTCTCGGTGCGGCTTTTCACGCCGAATCATGGACCATTTCCCTCTTCAGTGAGGAAGTGGTGCGAGGGAAACCAGTCTTCGCCTTGTCGATGCTTTTGCGTCAGATAGATCCGATATTGCGTAGAGAGGCCCATCTCGGCAGTTGGCAGGTGATCAGCCAGGGTCAAGGCACCGGACAAGTAGAGGTTGTCTCCGACTTAAGGTCTGTTCAGGGCAGGGACTTTGCTCGACCTACAGTCATTATTGCCGACAAGATCGCAGGAGAGGAGGAGATCCCAAAAGAGGTGATTGCTGTCATCACACCGGATTTGACCGATATAGTATCCCATGTTGCGATCCGGGCCAGAAATGCCCATGTGCTTTTTGCCACTTGCTACGACCCTGATATAATCGGTCGTCTGAAGTCTTTCAGTGGACATCTTCTCAGCTTAGGCGTAAATGCAGCCGGTGATGTAATATTCGAAGAAGGTCCAGGAGAGCCGGGCATTACTTCGCAGCGTGTCCTGCCGGTTACCCGGATATCCCGGCCTTGCTTCACTGCTTATGCCGTATCATCAAGTAAGTTCAATCAGAAAACTGTTGGGGGTAAATCCAATAATCTGAGGCATTTGCAGGGCAAATTGTCGGAGTGGATAGGTCTTCCCAGTTCAGTGGCCATGCCGTTTGGGGTCTTTGAAAAGATGCTTGCCGAAAAAAGCAACAAGGAAATTGCCAAAAATTATAATGAACTGGTACTGCAAATAGATAAAAATGCCGAAAAGGTGGATATAGAGGTACTGGGTGAACTCAGTAAGACCATTCTGGGTCTCAAGGCACCGGATGATCTGATCTCTGAGCTTCATGGGGTGATGGATGAGGCAGGGCTTCCGTGGCCCTCAAGCTGGGAAGATGCCTGGACATGTATCAAACGTGTGTGGGGCTCCAAGTGGAACGAGAGGGCACATCTAAGCCGCAAGACAAGAGGGATTCCCCATGCGGATCTCTTCATGGCGGTGCTCATTCAAGAGGTGGTCGAGGCCGATTACAGTTTTGTGATCCACACTGTTAATCCCTCTACGGGCAACCAAGATGAGATCTATGCCGAGGTGGTCCCGGGCCTTGGAGAGACATTGGTCGGCAATTATCCCGGGAAGGCCCTCAGCTTCACCTGCAGAAAGGGAAAAGATGAACCACAGATTCTGGCTTTTCCGAGCAAGAGCATTGCACTTTTCGGCAGCGGTCTTATTTTCCGTTCGGATTCCAATGGGGAAGACCTGTCTGGTTATGCCGGTGCCGGCCTTTACGACAGCATAATGTTGGAGCCGTCAGTCAAAGTTTCCCTGGATTACACACGCGAATCGCTCGTGCAGAATGGAGATTTTCGAAAGGACTTTTTAGTCACTGTAGCCAATATAGGCGCAGTTGTTGAGAAAGCCATGGGCTCTCCGCAGGATATCGAAGGCGCTTACTCAAAAGGTCAATATTACGTTGTCCAGACTCGCCCGCAGGTGGGAATAAAAGATAAATAGAAAAATGCATATCCGGATCGGCAATCAGACCTCATTCGCGGCCTCAAACGTGACACAGCCCTTTGAATATGCGGTGGCCAACGGCTTTGATACCTTTGAGTGGTTTCCCGACAAAAATGAGTCAGGGGCAGGCTGGGCAGAAAACGACATATCTAAGGAGCAACGCACCTTTATTAAGAAAACTGCCCTTGCCCATGATATACACCTCTCGGTCCATGTGCCATGGCAGGCAAATCCCTTAAGGCCGGAAAGTCGTGACATCTTCCTCAAAGACATTGAGCTTGCGCAGGATATAGGTGCACCACTCATCAATATACACCTCTATACTGAGGAAGGGATTACCTCCTACGTCCAGGCCGTTATTCCCCTGATAAAAGACATGAAGAGGGCTGGGCTCCGGCTCTCTATAGAAAATACACCCATTACCGGACCAGGGGACTTTAATGAGTTGCTTCGGCAGCTTCTCGACCTTGACTCAGTAGATGTCGCACATGTGGGAATGTGCCTGGACCTGGGACACGCCAATCTGTATAGGGAGACACGTAATGACTACCTCAAGTTTGTCGACCTGCTCGATTCGCAGGTCCCGATCATCCATCTCCACCTGCATGAAAACTATGGAGACCGTGACAGTCACCTGCCCCTGTTCACCGGCCCTGCAGGAGAAGATGACTCAGGCATAAAGGGGTTTATAGAACGGATGAAGAGGCGCAACTTCTCAGGCTGCATCATCTTTGAGCAGTGGCCGGAACCACCCAGCCTGCTCAATGACGCCCGTAACAGACTGCGCAAGATGATCGGTATTTCAGAAAGACCTGCTGTTGAACCTCACAGGGTCCCTGGAAATGATCTTGTTAATATGATTGCAACGGCGGATCGGAAATGCCGATATTTAATATAGCCGCAAAAAGGATAGCGCCATGAAAAAACCTGAAAAGATGATCATCTATAACCTGTTTCCCCTATTGGCCGGAAAGTTCACAGACTGGGAAAGGCATCTATTGAGGGCATCTGAAATGGGCTTCAACTGGGTCTTTGTTAATCCCATTCAGCGTCCAGGTGAGTCAGGCAGCCTTTACTCAATAGCGGATTATTATGATTTCAACCCTGTCTTGGTTGACCAAAATAGTAAAAAAGCACCCCGGGAACAGGCAAAAGAGGCTATCAAGATTGCAAAAAAACTAGGTCTTAATGCGATGGTTGACCTGTTAATCAACCACTGTTCAGTAGATTCGGATCTGATTAAATCCAATCCCGAATGGTTTCTATGGGAGTCTGAGGGTCATGTGGCCCATCCTTTCTGTGACGAAGACGGGAAAAAGGTGGTCTGGAAGGACCTGGCAAAGTTCGATCATAGAGATACAAGGGACAAAGAGGGGCTTTCCCAATATTTTCTCAATATAGTGAAATCCTTGATTGAATTGGGTTTTAAGGGATTTCGCTGTGACGCCGCCTACCAGGTTCCCAAAAGGCTATGGGAAAAACTCATTAAAGAGATAAAGAAGGAGCATCCTGATGTGGTCTTTTTTGCAGAGACGCTCGGATGTCCATCAGACCAGACCAGGAGGACCGCCAGTGCCGGTTTTGATTATATATTCAATAGCTCTAAATGGTGGGATTTCAACAGCCCGTGGTTGATGGCACAATATGTCCTTACGCGAGAAGTTGTCCCTTCTATAAGCTTCCCTGAAAGCCATGATACTGTGAGACTCTGCGAGGAACTTCATGGCAGCATACAGGGGCTTAAACAACGCTATCTGTTTTCAGCGCTGTTTTCAGCAGGTATCATGATGCCCATGGGATTTGAATTCGGTTTTTGCAAAAGGTCTCATGTGGTAAAGACCAGACCGGAAGATTGGGAAGAAACTGACATTGATCTGACTTCATTCATTACTGAAGTCAACAAGTTGAAGTCAAATCAAGCAATCTTTC
Source organism: uncultured Thermodesulfobacteriaceae bacterium (assembly GCA_964646435.1). Taxonomy (GTDB): domain Bacteria; phylum Desulfobacterota; class Dissulfuribacteria; order Dissulfuribacterales; family UBA3076; genus UBA3076. The sequence goes on along the minus strand of CAZYEJ010000026.1, from coordinate 11,812 downwards.
AGGAAGAGGCCCCCACGGAGATATTGTATGCCAGCAATCCAAATATTCTGCTCATGTGGAAGGCATCCATCAATGGCCAAAAAGAGGCCTTGCTGATTCTTAACAAAGACATTTATAATAAACAGCATTTTTATGCGGAAAGCCTGCAGGAATTTGTCCAGGCAGGGGCCCCGCTCAGAGATTTTTCTCCAGAATACCCAATGGAGTATATCCCTGTGCCGTTTTCATACGATCTCTGGCCGGGACAAGGAATCGTACTGATCACTTCAAGAGATTTAATTCGAGATGATTGAATCAATAGTGATTGAGTTTTTCCTGGATTTTTTGTAACCTTACACGTCTGTCCTTTATCGAAATTTTTCAGACTGCCCATGAATACACAAAGGATGCTATGGATTTTTGTAACTTGTACGAAGAATACTGCGAAAGCCGGGTCGTTTTGCTTCCTGTGGGGCCCTACCTGATCCATGCCTACTGGGATGTTACCAGTAACGACATTGAGAAGGCGAAGCAGCGGCTGGGTGATGACTATGGACAATCGCAGGCCGTCTTGAGATTTTATGATGTTACCAACATCATTTATGACGGCACGAATGCCCATGGTTTTTTCGACGTGGATATAGATCTTCAAGCCAAAGACTGGTACGTAGATCTCTGGAGCCCGGATAAATCATACTTTGTTGATTTAGGGTTTAAAACCGGAAATGATTTATCCCTTTCACTGGCTCGGTCAAGTGTTGCCAAGACACCTCGTGCCGGGCCTGTTCCCAAAGTTGATGCACACTATATGCTCGTTGCAGAAGATGCGGAAAACGGCCTGCTAAAAATCAAGGTTCCTGAAGAATTTATTCGTGATAACCTGATCGAAGTCGGAAAGGCAGAAGCAAGGGCGGAGATCCGGAAAGCAGAATTTTTTAGAGAAGAAGGTCGACCAGGGGAAAATAAAAGCGCCCGAACAATTGATTTACCAAAGAGCATTCAAGCCCAATTTGAAAAGAGGGCAGATTTTGATCTTACGGAAATGAGCGAGAAGGGGCTTGCTCTTGGCATATCCTCAGAACTTGTTTCATCGACACAAGGAAAGAACGATTCTGCTGACTGCATTTAAAAATGGAAAAAGGTTATTTAGCCATAGTTCTTCATGCACACCTCCCTTTTGTGAGACATCCTGAACATGTAGATTCCCTGGAAGAAAACTGGGTCTTCGAAGCCATCACCGATACATACATTCCTCTCCTTTTTGTACTGGATGGTCTTGTAGAAGACGGGATTGATTTTCGATTGACCTTGTCAATCACACCCACTCTTGCCTCAATGCTCACTGATCCGTTCTTGCAGTCCCGTTATCTGAACAGACTTGAACTACTGATAGAACTGGGCAAGAAAGAAGTCAAACGAACAAGATACCACCATGAGTTTAATATACTGGCTTTAATGTATCATAAACACCTCCTGCAAGTGCGCAGGGCATTCCTTAACCGCTATAATCTGAACTTGGTTGAGGCTTTTAAACGCCTGCAGGAGCTTGGGAAGATAGAGATCATCGCCAGCGCTGCCACTCACGGATACCTTCCACTGCTTTCTGTCAATACATCGGCTGTTCGGTCACAAATCCGGGTCGGAATCAAAAATTATCAACAGATATTCGATCGAAATCCAAAGGGTTTCTGGTTACCCGAATGCGGCTATTATCCCGGAGTTGACGAGTTTCTCAGCCAGGAAGGCATTCGCCACACTATCTTAGAGACTCACGGTATCACCCGCGCTGAATCAAGACCAAAATATGGTGTGTACGCACCGATCTATTGCCCATCAGGGGTAGCTGCCTTCGGGCGTGATCCGGAATCGTCCAAGCAGGTCTGGAGTTCAATAGAAGGCTATCCGGGGGATTATGATTACCGGGAATTCTATCGTGATATCGCCTACGATCTGGACCTTGATTATATCAAGCCCTATATTCATCGAGACGGCATTCGAGTGGACACCGGTTTTAAGTACTTTCGCGTTACAGGCAAGAACAATCATAAAGAGGTCTATGTTCCCAAAAGGGCAGATAGAAAAGCCGAGCTCCACGCAGAAACTTTTATGTTTAACAGGGGAAAACAGATTGAATATCTGGCTTCTGTTATGAATCGCAAGCCCATAATTGTGGCACCTTACGATGCTGAACTCTTCGGCCATTGGTGGTTTGAAGGCCCTGCCTGGCTTAATTGCCTGATTCGTAAGATCGACTCAGAACAAAAAACGTTCCGACTAATTACCCTTTCCGAATATCTGGAGAAATACCCGGTCAATCAGGTTTCAACACCTTCCATTTCCAGTTGGGGATACAAGGGCTTTCACGAAACATGGCTCAATGGGACAAATGACCGGATTTACCGCCATCTGCATCAGGGAGCACAGCTTATGGAGAGGTTGGCGATGAATCATCCGCGGGCCGATGGCTTGACACTGAGGGCGCTCAATCAAGCGGCAAGGGAGCTGCTGTTGGCGCAGGCAAGCGATTGGGCCTTTATGATCAACTCGGGCACCATGGCAGATTATGGGATTCAACGGACAAAGACGCACCTCTTGCGACTGGGCAGGCTTACGAAAGAAATTGAAGACCGGAGGATAGATGAAGACCGGCTTTCAATGATTGAGAGCCAGGACAACATCTTTCCACAGATTGACTATCGCTCTTATGCCTAAATTGAGCGAGAGGAACGTCCACCCAGAGGCTTCCCTTTCGTGTTTTCAATCTTTCGTGCTTTCGTGATAATTCTTTTCTTTTTCGTGTGTTGCGTAATCTGATGTGCAGCCGCACAGATCGCAAAATTTAGGACTAAGGTAATAATGGCATGTATGTCGTGATGATTACTCCAGAATGCGCTCCGATTGCGAAAGTCGGGGGTTTGGGCGACGTTGTTCAAGGTCTTTCCCATGAACTCGCAATACGGGGGAATGCTGTAGAGATTATCCTCCCTAAATACGATTGCATGCGGTACGATCTAATTTCCGGTCTCCATAAAACTTACAGTGATCTCTGGGTCCCTTACCATGATCAACTTTTTCATTGCGATGTATACTTTGGTTTTGTGGATGGGCTAAAATGTTTCTTTATTGAATCCCACTCTTTTAAAAATTTTTTCAATCGGGGCGTATTTTACGGACATTATGATGATCCTGAACGTTTTGCCTTTTTTTGTCGGGCAGCCCTGGAATTTATGCTGAAGACAAATAAACACCCTGAAATTATCCATTGCCATGATTGGCAGACCGGACTTGTGCCGGTACTTCTATCTGATATGTATAAATATCTGGGAATGACCCACTCAAGGGTATGCTATACCTTGCATAACCTCAAACATCAGGGTGTTACAGGGGAACACATACTTCGGCAGGTCGGCCTGAATCCTGCCGATTATTTTACTCAGGATCGGCTTCAGGATAACTCTAACCACAGTGCTATCAACTTAATGAAGGGAGGAATTGTCTATTCTAACTTTGTGACAACTGTTTCTCCCCGATATGCCTGGGAGATAAAAAATTCAGACCTTGGCTTTGGGTTCCAGCATACCCTTCATGTGCACAGTATTAAATTTGGAGGAGTTTTGAATGGTATTGATTACAATGTATGGAATCCTGAAATTGATCCATATATATCTTGTCGGTATTCAATTGATAGCATTGATGATAAGTACAAAAATAAAGAGGCCCTCCGTAATAGACTATGGCTCAGGCACAATTCCAAACCTATTATCTCTGTAATAGGTCGATTAGATCATCAAAAAGGCGTTGATTTAATACGGCATGGTATTTTTTATTCTTTGGCAAACGGCTGCCAGTTTATCCTGTTGGGGTCGAGTCCCGATCCAGCTACCAATAATGATTTTTTGGGACTAAAGCACTATCTGAATGACAACCCGGACTGCCACCTTGAAATCTCATATAATGAGGAATTGGCCCATCTGATTTATGCGGGTGCCGATATGATTCTCATACCAAGCGCATTTGAACCGTGCGGCCTGACACAGATGATTGCCATGAAATATGGAACAGTTCCCATTGTTCGGAATACCGGCGGATTGGCAGATACTGTCTTTGACACAGATAACGCTCAAAAACCATATCATGAAAGTAATGGCTATTTGTTTAATGATTTTGATAATCAAGGGCTTGAATCCGCTCTGAAGCGGGCCATAGGCCTCTGGTATATCTGTCCCAAATATTTTCGGGAACTGATGATTAATGGGATGCGATATGATTATTCCTGGAACTATCCCGCTGGTCATTATCTAAATATTTACAATTATATCAAGGAATAACCAAAACCCACCGAACAGTGAACGCTTACAAATTAATTTTTCACAAAACTCCTCAACCTCCGGTTCCTGCTGAGGTGTCTCAATTTCCTTAGTGCTTTCGCCTCTATCTGACGTATACGTTCTCTGGTAACAAAGAAGTCCTTGCCAACTTCTTCAAGGGTGTGATCTGATTGTTCGCCGATCCCAAAACGCATTCGAAGTATTTTTTCTTCTCTTGGTGTCAAGGTGCCAAGAGCAATCCTGGTTTGTTCGACCAAATTTATATTTATTGTGACATCATCCGGGGGCTTGGCCTCTTTATCCTCGATAAAATCCACTAAGTGGCTTTGTTCGCCATCGCCCAGTGGAGTCTCTAAAGATATGGGATCTCTGGCCATTTTCAAGATTTGGGATACCTTGCCCTTGGGCAATCCCAGGTGCTCGGCAACCTCCTCCGGCGCAGGCTCTTTCCCTGTCTCCTGTATCAGTGCCCTTGTAGCCCAAACAACCTTATTCATGGTCTCCACCATATGGACAGGTATGCGGATTGTCCTGGACTGATCGGCAATAGCCCTGGTGATTGCCTGACGAATCCACCAGGTTGCATAGGTGCTGAATTTGTAACCTCTTTTATACTCAAACTTATCAACGGCCTTCATAAGACCTAAGTTGCCCTCTTGTATAAGATCAGAAAGATGCAGGCCACGATGAAAGTATTTTTTGGCGATGCTGACAACAAGACGAAGATTGGCCCAAACAAGATGCTTTTTGGCATCTCTGGCAAGTTCAACTCCTTTATCGAATCGGGAAATGACGTTCTTCAGTTCTTTGGCACAGAGCCCGGACTTTGCCAGAGATTCTTCCTCTGAAACATTGCTTAATTTCCACTTTTCATTATTGAATGCCCGGCAGAGCAGCTTTTGAAAACATTTTTCAATTCGTACGTTTCCAAAGGCCCTCATCATGGAAGACCGGTTTTCCTCGATCGCTTGTTTAATCGCCTTCAGGGAATCATTATCCAGACCGGGCTTTATGGACCTTAAAAGCCTGCAATTTTTTTCCTGAAGTATCTGAATCTCATCCAGAATATTTCTGAGACGGGCTTTTCCACCTCCGGAATTGGCCGGTTTTTTAGCTTTAATGTGATTTGCATCTGAATCTTCTCCACCCACATAACCAGCATTTTTCACAATGCCCCACGCTTGCTTGAGAAAGGCATCAACTACATCTGGAATAGATAATGAGGCCTCTACAAAAGTTTGCTCTCCCTCCTCCAGGGCCTTTGCTATGGCGATTTCCTCTGTTCTGTTGAAAACCCTGTCGCCCATCTCCTTGAGGTAGATTCTTACAGGGTCTACACCCCAGCCCTTTCCTTCATCCAGATAAACGCCCTTTACATCAGCACTTGATTTCTTTTTAACTACAACCTCAGCAAGTTCTACCTTCTTCTCTTTAAACAACCCCAGTGTGGATCCGTTCTCCAGCTCATGGACGCCCTTGTCTTCTTGATCAATATCTCTATATAGGCCCTGCCCTCCCTCATACTTTCCGCGACATGTCCGGCTGGCTTTTTTTGTCCTTTTAGAAACAGGTTTTTTGATATTTTCCTCCCCACTGGTTGGCTGATCCTTCATCAAGTGGTACAAATTACAGCTCTTTTCTTCCCTCATCAATTCCTCCTTTTTCCCAAAGGTGGCATCAAGTTATTTATCTCCCGTTCCTTACCTGAGCTGTAGTATCTGCCTCAAGAGATCTTGATTGTCCGCTACCTCTGCAGGGGCTTTGATCTGTTCCAAAACATTCCATCTCAAGACCTTGTTGCGACGATCCTCACAATATTTTTTCAGGTCTGAAAGTATCTTTTCTTCCATATCCTCAAATGGGGCAAAATCTGCAGAAAGTCGCATGGCCAAAGTCCTCAATTCAGGTATAGGCTCAAGCTGATCATACAGGTCAGAAAGATTGAGATTCCCCGACATACTGTAGAGATGCGACATTGCCATCCAAAGCTCCCTCAAAGAAGGGATATCAATCCACAGATCCAGGCCTGCGTCCAAAAAGGTCTTCATATACTGGGGATGCCCGAGCAGAAAACTTATCAGCTTGGCCTCGGCCCTATTTTCAGGACCCTTGCGGTTTTTGACTTCAGCAGACAGTCCATAACGCTTTCTAATATTGGGAACGACAGTACTGGAATTGCCGGTATTCAGACGTTCCCAGAGGCTTTCCTCTCTCACTCCTAATTTCTGAGCCACATGCCCTACCAGAAGCGATTTTCTGACCGGATCACTGACAGGTTGAAGGATCGACAGCACATCTTCTGTTGTCCTGAACCTACCTTCCGGGTCTTTTCCATAGGATGCCAAGCCTTGCTGAATAGCAAAATCAAGACCGGAACCGGCTGTATCTACCCAGGCATCCCAGGAATCCTTGCCTTCACGTCTGACAAAGCTATCCGGGTCATCTTCAGCAGGAAGATTAAGCACCTTGACCCTGAGGTTCAGTTTGTAAAAAAACGGGAGCGCCCTGAGGGCAGCCTTGACCCCTGCGGCATCGCCGTCAAAAACCAGAATCCAGTCCCTGCAAAGTCCTCTTAGTTGCTTGACATGGTCTTTAGTCAAGGCCGTGCCGAGTGTTGCAACAACCTGGTCTATATCAAACTGAGCCAGGGCCAGGAGATCCATGTATCCTTCAACCACATAGCCTCTGCCGGCCCGTCTGATTGTCCCTTTATTTTGAGACAGACCATAAAGGACCCTGCTTTTGTTGTAGACAGGAGTTTCTGGAGAATTCAGATACTTGGGGTTTCCATCTTTCAGGATACGACCGCCCAAAGCCACTGCCTTCCCGGACCTGTCAAGGATAGGGAAGATAATCCTCCCCCGAAAACGGTCATAGTATCCCTTCCCGCTCTCTCTGGAGACAAGTAGCCCCGCCTTTTCTGCTCTATCGAGTGATAACCCTTCAGTCTTTAAATGATTTATAAGATCATCCCACCGGTCATTGGCCCAGCCCAGCCGGAACTGGGAAATGATATCTGATTTCAGGCCACGTCTTTCAAGATATGCCCGTGCATCACCGGCCTCGGATGAATGAAGGAGATTTTTGTGATAAAATTCTGCTGCCGCCAGATTGAGATTGACTAATTCTTCCGTCTCAACATGACGCTTTTGATCCCGGGATGATCTCGGTCTTTCAGGAATGATTATGCCGTAACGGTTGGCCAGGGCCTTCACTGCTTCCACAAAGCTCATGCCCTGCATCTTCATGAGGAATTTGAAGACGTCTCCGCCTTCGCCGCACCCGAAGCAGTGAAAAATCTGTTTTTCTTCGTTAACTGAAAAGGAGGGATCTTTATCCGGATGGAAGGGACAGAGGCCAATCCAGTTTCGGCCGCTTTTTTTCAACGGCACAAACTCTCCGACGACCTGCCGAATATTTGCAGCTTCAAGTATGTTTCTAAGGACGTCTTCAGGAATATATGAATTCACGCCATACGCCCTTTAATTCAACATAAGCGTTCACAGAGCACCGCACCTGCTTTGTTGTCGGGCACTTGAAGTACAGGAAATACATCTACGTACCCTCCGCCTCGCATCTGCAGCACCCTGTAAACGCTTACAGTTCAGTAGATTGTGATAAAACGGGCGTTGTAACCCCGTGAACGGTTACAACTCAATATACCTAAAGGAGATGATGCATGAAGGATCAAGGATTCGCCTCTCCAAAAATCCGACCACAAAGTCATGGAAAACACCACTTTGTTGAACGGTCATATTAACAAGACGGGCCAGTCTGTCAATAACCAGATTGTTGATTGATGATTGGTCTTGTGAGCTACCTCTTGGGCCGACTGCTATGCGTCGTTGGATTGATGATAACCGTTCACGGGTTACATTAAAAGATGAACGTCCAACATCGAATGAAAAACAAATATCCGATACCGAACATTCAACGGCTATTTCTGTTTCCTCTAAAATATCATTTAGTAGTTTAGATTTTTTAATAAGCGGCCTTTTTCCCAGGTCATAAGTCTGTTTTTTCATCTTTTCCCTGACCCTTGACCTTTGACCCTTGAACCCGTGAACGGTTGCTACAGATGCCGGCAAGAGCTGTCTGGAAATCTTTGGGAAGACGGGTAAGGCGGCCGGATTTATCCGTTGCTGCGTGAACGGTATAGCCCCTAACCAGCAAGTGCTGGTCATCGAATCGATGTATTAGATAATGAAATCGAATCGAGAATTTAGAAGAATTTTCTAGTGAAGTTGATATCTCAAGCAGGTCGTCATAATGGGCTGGGGCCTTGTAGCGGCAGTAGGCCTCGCTTACAGGGAGTGTAAGCCCTTTACGCTCAAGGTCGCGATAAGATATCTTGAGCATGGATCGCAAAAACTCAGTGCGTCCCATCTCAAAGATTCTCAGATAATTTCCATAGTACACCACACCACCGGTATCAGTATCACCGTAAATCACCCTATAGGAGAGGCGGTGTATTGGTTCCTTGAGCTCAATTGGGCCGGTCGATTTTTTGTCCACTTGCCTTCTTTTTCGGATTGAGTTCCACTTCTCTGGGCGTCACGCCTATAAACCTCTGCATCAATTTGTAGCCCTCTTTGATCATGATAGGGCTTTGCGCGGCCGAGGGTTCATTAAAAGCGGCATCTGAATTATCTTGCGGGCTCAAACTGTCATAAATAACATAGGGTACCGGTCCCGGAGCATGGGTTTTAAGGCTCACCGGCGTATAGTGATCCGGGGCAACCAGTATCCTGTAAGATCCTCCCATATCCCTCAGACCGTCCATGACAGGTCCCACCACTTCTTTATCAAAGCGTTCTATGGCCCGGATCTTTTCGCGAAGATTACCCATGTGACCTGCCTCGTCAGGGGCCTCAACATGCACAAGCACAAGGGTCTTTTCCTTTAAAGCTCTCAGGGCTGCATCTGCCTTTCCCCTGTAGTTTGTGTCCAGATAACCGGTAGCCCCTGGCACATTAATAACCTCCATGCCCGCCCAGACACCCAGACCCCTTATGAGGTCAACCGCAGCCACAACCGCGCTATCTATGTCATAGAGTTGAGAAAACGTGGCAAGTACCGGCCTTCGGCCTTGGCCCCATGGCCATAGTGCGTTTGCAGGCGGTTTTCCCTCGGCCCGCCTCTTTTCGTTGACAGAGTGACGATGGAAAAATGTGATGGCCTTGGTAAGAAGTTCATATAAAAGTGGCTCCTCTTCATAAATATGCCATGCTTCAGTAACATCCATTCCAGTGAAATCATGAGGTGGTACAGTGGAAATACCCTCAGGACCACCGCGCCAGAGTAACAGGTGGCGGTAACTTACGCCCGCAAAAAGCCCAAAAGAACGACTGGCCACTAATGGGGCTAAGTCCTCTATGAGTGCGTGAGCTTCCACAGTGCTTATGTGGCCGGCGCTGTAATCTTCCATGTAGACCCGGCCTTCTTTGAACCTCAGAGTAACCAGATTGCACCTGAATGCCACGTCCTCTGGATTCATATGGATACCCATAGCAGCGGCCTCCAAAGGTCCGCGGCCAGTATAAAACTTTTTAGGTGAGTATCCTATAAGTGACATATTTGCTACATCGCTCCCCAGTGGGAAACCCTCTGGAATGGTAAGCACCCTGCCCAGCTCCCCCATCTTGGCCAAGTGGTCCATGGCGGGAGTCCTTGCCTTTTCTAAAACAGTTTTGCCCTCCAGCTCGTCGATTGGTAAATCAGCCATACCGTCTCCAATCAGTATCACATACTTGGAAGCCGGAAGTTCCATCTTGGGTAAGTCCTGAGTCTGGTCAGTAGATTCAGCAACATTTATTGTGTTGACGTCGGTCACAACAAAACTCCTTCGTAAGCGTTCACAGGGCACCACATCTGCTTTGTTGTCGGGCACTTGAAGTACAGGGAGTACGTCTGCGTACCCTCCGCCTCGCATCTGCAGCGCCCTGTGAACGTTTACAGTTCTGTGGGTTGCGGTAAAATGGGCGTTGTAATCCCGTGAATGGTTATACTCCTTCTTAAAGAAAATTTTTCAATCCCTAAAGGGTCTTAAGATCTTCGATGCGGATGACCATGGTCTCACCTGAAATTACGTCAAGTGAGCCAATTTGCTTTAAGGCTTCGCGTACCTTGGCCTCATGGGCCTCATGGGTGAGCATCACTATAGAAACCGACGACTCTCTACCTCGTCCCTTCTGCACGACAGAGGCTATACTGATACCCCTGTCCCCCAGGATTCCGGATATCCGGGCAAGGACCTTCGGCCTATCCACAACCGAAAACCGAAAATAATAACATCCTTTCAAAGAATCCATCGGTCTCTTTCTCAGAGGTTTAAGCATATCATATGGAAGTCCTAAGGATGCTACCCTTCCAACAGTCCCCCCGGCCAGATTTCTGGCCACATCCACTACATCAGCCACCACTGCGCTGCCTGTGGGCATCTGCCCGGCTCCCAGGCCGCATAGCAACACCTTTCCTACCGAGTCGCCAATGAAGTAAAAGGCATTGTAGGCTCCCCCAACCTGTGCCAAAAGATGCTCTGACGGGATCATGGTCGGGTGGACTCTCAGTTCAAGCCCATCACTGCCATTTCTTGCAATGGCGAGAAGCTTGATCCTGTATCCAAATTCCTTTGCAAAGGAAATATCCAGGGGCGAGAGCTTGGATATACCCTCGATATAGATATCTGAAAGCTCAACCGGGGTACCAAAAGCCAGCATGGCCATGATGACAAGCTTGTGGGCAGTATCAATACCCTCAACATCATAGGCAGGGTCCGCCTCAGCATAGCCGAGGCGCTGCGCATCTGCCAGCACATCTTGAAAGGCTATGCCCTCCTCGGTCATCCTCGTAAGGATATAGTTGGCAGTACCATTCATTATACCCATGACCGTGTGAAGACGGTTTGCCACAAGGCTCTCTTTCACTGTTTTAACAACAGGTATTCCGCCGCCCACACTGGCCTCAAATCCCAGTTCAACGCCATGTCTTGCTGCTGCCTCAAAAATTTCATGGCCGTGAGTTGCGAGCAGGGCCTTGTTTGCCGTGATAACATGCTTTCCTTTTTGAATAGCCTCTAGCACAAAGGTCCGGGCCGGCTCAAGACCGCCTATGAGTTCAATAAATATGTCTATCTCCGGATCATCAAGAAGGGACCTCACGTCATCGGTGAGGATTTCAGAGGGTACAGGAAAATCCCTGGAAGTAGTAATGTCCATGTCACAGATCCGAGCAAGCCTTATTTTTGTACCAGTGCGTTGCTCTAAAAGTTCTGATTGTTCCAGCAGGATACTGGCAGTACCACTCCCAACAGTCCCAAAACCCAGCAGACCTATGTTTATAGTCTTACCCATAGAATTATACCCTTTTCCTGTAGCACCCTTCGGGCAAGCTGTTAAGCCCTTGAGCCCTTGAGCTTATTAACTTAACAGCTTAACAGCTATGTTAGCAACTAAGGAACGTACAATAAATAACTTGAACAAATTAACGTCTTTTTTGCCGTCTTC
>CAZYEJ010000025.1:0-28989 GCA_964646435.1 uncultured Thermodesulfobacteriaceae bacterium | reverse complement strand
CGCTATCTCCTTCCACTACGCTGTAAGACTGTTCAAAGGCAATACTTGCGATCACAGATAGGGGCTTATCCTGGGCATATTTTTTTCGAATATATCCGCCCAAGACCAAGATGCCCTTATTGTGGATGTTGCCGGACATGTCTGCTTCGCGCTCAATATTAATTATACCTTCCCGGCCCATGGAAGTGGATGCAGTAATCCTGGACGGCTTTCCGAACATATAGTCGCCAAGGTCATAAACAGCCAGGCCGTTGATTTGACCAACGACCTCGCCCTCCACGTCAATCATGAGGGTGCCTCGATCAATCATCTCCTGCAGGCGTCCTTCAATCATGTTAGAACGATAAACTCTGGTCTCTATGGCTTTATCCACGTGTTTGTCCTGGATTTTAGCCTGACCATCTTGGGCCGCCCAATAGTCGGCCTCCCGGATAAGATCTGCAATCTGAGGGAAGCTGGTGGAGATCTTCTCCTGCCAGCCTGACATACGCACGGACTCCTCTATCAAAGCAGCTACTGCTGTCTTGTCAAAGGGTTTGAGTTTTTCATTATCAGTCTTCATCTTGACAAATTCGGCAAATTTGCGGATCGTATCATCTGTCCTGTCCATGATTGTTTCAAAGTCAGCCCTGACCTTGAAGATTTCTTTGAGATCATGATCATAGGCCTGGAGCAATTGATACAGATAGGGCTCTGCCAAAAGGATTACTTTGATGTCCAACTCAATGGGCTCGGGTTTTAAGCCTGAGGTTGTAAAGAGGTAAAAGGGATCATAGGTCTGGATTTCCATTTTTTTGGTCTTTAGTGCTCGCTTAAGCGCAGGCCAAACTCCAGGCTCCATTATAGCGTCCATGAGATTGAACACTAAATATCCTCCGCTGGCCTTGATAAAAGAACCGGCCTTGATCTTACTGAAATCCGTCCTCAACATGCCACTGCTGTCCACCATACGTTCGATACTCCCGAACAAATTGCGATACGTGGGATAGGATTCGATAATGACCGGAGGTCCTTTTTGTTCGGAATTATCCACCAGTAAATTAATCTCGTAAGATACGAAGGGATCGCCTGTAGGAAACATGGGTATGCCCGGCTTTTTTTGCTGATCCTGGGGCAGAAAAAGATGCAGATTCTCGGACATATCTTCGATCATGGCCTGAAGATACTGATGTACGGATTTATCCTTGTACTTTTCAGTAAAGGAGGCGATTTGCTTGGACACCAGGTCCTTGAACATCAGTCTGTCAATCTTCCTTCCCTTTTCCTCAACCTCTTTTTGCAGTCCCCTGACCTCAAGAAATATGTGGTCGATCTCCTGCCTCAGTTCGTCATATTTTTTTCTGATCTCTTCAAATTCTTTCCTGGGGAATCTCCCCTTGTCTACCTTTTGCTCAAGTTCAAGAATGGGTATGGGCTGTCCGTCAACGATAGGCATAAGCTCAGGCCTTGTCTGTTGGCCGGACTGGGGATTGACAAGGGTAAATCCTGCTTCTTTCCCCTTTTTTTCCAGGCCCATGAAAAAATCCCTGGTCTTTTTTTCATAGGTCTCCATAATCTCTTTTTTGCGACTGATATAATCCTGGCTTTCGAAAAGCCTGGGCACTTCCGTCTTTAAGGTCTTCACCAGCCCGTGCACATCCTTTCTGAGATCCTTGCCCAGGCCGGGCTTTTGGCTGAGTAGTATGGGCACCTCAGAATTTTTGAAATTATTTACATAGCACAGATCATCAGGCACTTTCTTCTTTTGAGAGGTCTCTTTAAGGACCTTTTTTACCGCTGCCATTCTGCCTGAGCGCGGTTGCCCGGTGACAAATATATTGTAACCAGGCATATCCATTCCCATACCAAATAGCAGGGCCTCAACACCCCTTTTCTGGCCAATAATTCCTTTAAGTGGTTTCAGGTCCTCGGTCGTCTCAAATGCCAGAATGCCTGGGTCAATGCTCCATCTGAGATCTTCCAAAGAGACTTCAGAAATTTTTTTCTTAGCCATTTATATTCTCCTGAAAGTCTGTGTTCCTCTCAAAAACTCCCTTGCCCTATTTTTTAAGGATTTTCACTGGCAGAGAAGCGGAGGCTCTGTATTTAGGCAAAACGATCTCCAAAACTCCTTTTCTGTAGCTTGCACGGACATTTTTAATCTTAACTTTAGAAGGTAGCCTGACCCTACTCGAGAAAGACTCAATTTGCTTAATGCCATCTGTTTCGTAGGATATTTGCTTTCTTGTTTCTCCCTTAATAATCAACAGATCATCAGTGACAGAGACATTCAAATCATCAGGATCCAGGTCCGGAAGATCGGCCCTGACCACAAAGCTATCCTTTGTCTCAGTAATATTCACCAAGGGTCCTTCTCTGAGCGAATCCACTAATTGAGTTATACCGAAATCGCGACACATCCTGTCGTAAAGACAGTCTATGTCGCGTTTTAGCTTACTGATCTCCTTGTTAGTCCATAGACTCAATCCAGACACGGCGCCCTCCTTGTGGTTAAGCACTTCTATGTATAAACATAGAACATACCTCAGCAAATAACGCTTTTGACATTCGCCCTTTTTCCTTAACCTAGATAAAAAATAAATATAACTTAGTCATGATATAAGATTAGATACAGAAATCCGACGGATATTATTTTCCATTCGTTTCACAGCATGTCTCATGATACAATTATGTATCAAGACGAAATATGAGACACTCTGACGTTTCCCAAATATACCTATTTCCTGTAGCAGGCTCTAGCTAGGTATTTTGGGACATGGCTTAACGGGCTTAGATAATTATATGATTTGGTTTGCCTTCTGTCTAGTGTTTTTGCAGGGAGCGCTCCCTGTCAAAATTTTTCTGCTTCATCACTCATGGCTTTTACCTTAACGTAGCTTGATACATTTGTTGTAATACCAATACATTAACTTATTCCTCCTTAATTGAGACACTATTGTATCATATAAATCCCTCATGAGGTCATCAGGCTGGCGCAGCGGATAACTTAACTATTTGCAATTAACTGATATCAAAACGGTTTCAGAGTGTTTCCTTTGCCGAATTCGATCTTGGCACAGATCTTGAGGATTCAAGATTACAAATGTTTAAAAGAAAGATTTCCTTCGAGGGAATTTGAGAGTGAAGCCATGTGATAAAGCCATTAAGAGAACGATTGATTTCGTCAAATGCCAAAAGGAGGGAAACTGCCATGATGGGATTAGATGAAGTTAGAAAAAACAAGGAAATCATCAGCGTGATCGATTGGGATATGACACCTGAAGAGGCGGTTACCTTGTACCTGGAATGGGGAAATGGCTGGACTCACGGCAAAAGCCTGATAAAATCAAAAGACGACGTATCTCATTATTTTGTAGTAAACACCTGGGAGGATCCCCCGAAGATTTTTTTCATCCGGCGCAACTCAGAAGAGGCTGTTGAGCTGGCTACAATCGATATGCCGGACGAGTTGAGGGATCACTTTCTGGAATCGGTTGGTGGCATCAAGGGTGTCTACGCCATAAGCGACGAAATCAAGGCATGGTTGGAAAAAGAACTCTACGGCCATTAGATATGAAGCACAAGATTATTATTTTTCGGCCATACACTTTTAGGGTTGGGCAAAAGATACACATTGAGGACGGTTCGCGCCGAGGCGACTGGGAAGTGATAGGCGTTAGCGAACGAAAGGTCAAACTTCGATGCCCCATCTCCCAGCGCGAATTTGAATGGGATCGTTTCTGTTATTTCGTCGAGGAGAAAAACGGCGTTGAGTGGCCTCATATATCCAAAGGGGAGAAAAAAGTCTAAGAGAAAATAAATGGTCAGGGCACAATGTCTCCAGTGTGCTTGCAGTTACGTCAGCTGCTACATACATTCCTTTTCTGGACTCGGGCTAAGGAGGTGGCATATATGAAATGCAATATGGGTAGAATTGACAGGACTATCAGAGTGTTCATGGGACTTGTTATTATTGCAGTTGGCGTCTATATGAAAAGTTGGTGGGGAGCTATTGGCTTATTGCCAATTTTTACAGCCGCCATTGGCTGGTGCGGACTATATAAAGTTTTCAGAATATCTACATGCGAGACAAAGGGTTAGGGTAACCGTTCACGGGTTAATAGATTCAGGGTTGACCGAAAAACGGATATTCTTTTTCATTAGCAAATTGAGAAAGGGGAATGATATGACTAAGACTGAACAAAATTTACTGGAAGCTTTTGCCGGGGAGTCCCAGGCGAATCGGAGATACCTTGCCTTTGCCAAGCGGGCAAAAAAAGAGGGTTATCCCCAGGTGGCCAAACTCTTCAGGGCGGTGGCTGAGGCAGAGACCGTTCATGCCCTTGCTCACCTGCGCGTCCTCGGCCAGGTAAAAAGTACGGCCGAAAACCTCAAGGAGGCCATTGAGGGAGAGACCCACGAGTTTACCAATATGTATCCGGCCATGATCGATATAGCTAAGGAAGAGGGCAACAAGGCAGCAGTCCTAACGTTTTCGTATGCCAACCAGGTTGAAAAGGTCCATGCGGGCCTCTACCAGAAAGCTTTGGATAACATGGCGGCACTTGAAGAAACGGATTGCCACGTGTGTGCAGTATGCGGCTACACTTGCGAAAATGAGCCACCAAACAGGTGCCCTGTGTGCGGTGCCAAATCGCAAGCATTTTGTAAGGTTGATTGATAAAGGCAGAACAAAACCGTAAGGAGAAATTACCCATGGAGAAAAAGGCTTTAATTGACAGGTTGAACAGGGATCTTGCCGATGAGCATGCCGCCATCATACGCTATCTAGTTCACGGCTATATGGAAGGAGAAGATACGCCTCTGGGCGCGAGCCTGGTTTCTATCTCCAGGGAGGAGATGTGGCATTTTCATTGGCTGGGGATGATAATAGGCAAATTGGGAGGCGAGCCCAATTTTACACCGGCCCCCTATCCCTACGATCCAACCAGTCGGGCAACAATACTTAGGTCTTATATTGAGTATGAGGAGAAGTTAATCCCCCATTATGGCGGAGAAGCGGGAAAGGTGGATGATCCCCATATCAGGCGGGTACTTGAGAGAGAGGCATGGGAATCGGCCATCCACGCCAGAAAATTTCAAAGGAAACTGGACAAATTGAGCCCTGAGGAGGCAGCGGGCCTTCCTGGGGGAGAGAGTGAATTGCCCGAGGAACTGTTGGACAGGTTGCAGGCAGAGGTCACAAGCAAGTATACGGAGATGCTCCAACATCTCCGCACTTCCTGGCTTTTCCAAAAGGATGAAATTATGGGCTGGGAGATCATGGATCAGGCCATGGAAAAGATGAAACATCTTGCGCACTTTGCTGAAGATATTGCAGAAGATGGTATTGCCCCAAAATTCAGGCCTGGCGAGATAGACAGGAGCAATGCTATTGGGCAGGCCTTGAAAAGGGCATTGGAAGATGTCCGCACAGCCAGGGAGCGCCACCTGAAGTTCAGGGAAAACAGCGAGGTCAAGAAGCACTCAGGGCTTGTCATCAACCTGGACCTAACAGTCCAACAGGAGGAATACCAGGGAGCAGAGATCGAGGACTGGTTGCAAAAATAAATATCCTCCCATGGGGGCGAGAAAGAGGGCCGGATATAAAGGTTGTAGACATTCTAAACTAGTAACCCGCAACCCTTAATTTGCCCCCCGCAGCTCAACCAGGAGAGAAAAAATGCTACAAATCGAGGACTTGCAGGTTAAGCTCGGCGACAAGGAGATCCTGAAACACATCGACCTGGAAATTCTTCCGGGTGAAACCCACATTCTGTTTGGTCCGAACGGGTCTGGTAAGACGTCTTTACTAATGACCATTATGGGCTACCCACAGTACAGAGTCACTGGCGGAAAAATTCTTTTTAAGGAAGAAGATATCACCCATATGTCTGTTGATGAGCGAGCGCGGCTTGGCATCGGGATGTCTTACCAGCGGCCGCCCACCATTCATGGGGTGAAGACCAGACAAATGATTGAAATCTGCGCAAAAGAAGAGGTTGACGTGGAGGCCTTGGCGAAAAAGGTGAATTTTTCTGAATTTTTGAAGCGTGACGTCAACGAAGGCTTCTCTGGCGGTGAGATCAAACGCTCGGAGCTTTTGCAGTTGATGGCCCAGGATGCGGATTTATTTCTTTTTGATGAACCTGAGTCTGGTGTGGATTTGGAAAATATTTCACTCATAGGAAACACAATCAGTGAACTGCTTCAACGGGACTTCAAGGTGGACATAGAAAAGACACAGAAGGAGCGGCACAAAGAAAGAACAAAGATGGGCCTGATTATTACGCATACCGGGTTCATACTGGACTACGTAACTGCGGACAAAGGACAGGTACTCTTCGAGGGTGTATTGACCTGCACGACTCATCCCCGGGAAATCTTCAAGTGTATCAGCAAGGTCGGATATAAGGAGTGTGTAAGATGCGCAGCTTAGATAAAAAGGCCCTGCGTGCCAGGTATAAGACAGCAAAACTCGGGCCGGACATAGACCTTGATGAATACGGATCGGAATCTGTTCCCCATGGCTATGTGGAGGATCTGGATGCCTTATCTGAAGCCGATAAGGAGCGGATGATCCTGGCTGGGGTAGATGCCGGGGAAACCGAGAGGTCCGGCACCTACGTACAGAAAGATACTTCGGTGATACATGCCCATTCCATGCAGGAAGGGCTGGAAGTGATACCAATAACAGAAGCGCTTAAACAATATGACTGGGTCAGGGATTACTACTGGAAGCTGGTGGATGTGGACGCTGACAAGTACACAGCGCGAGCCCAGCTTGACTTACATAACGGCTATGTCATCAGGGCCCTTCCTGGCAGCAAGGTCGTCTATCCTGTACAGGCATGCATGTATATGGAAAAGGAAGGTCTGAGCCAGAACGTCCATAACATCATAATTGCTGAAGAAGGATCCGAGCTTCATATCATTACAGGTTGTGCTACTGCTGCCCACTTGCAAGGGGGACTCCATGTCGGGGTTTCTGAGTTTTATGTCAAGAAAAATGCAAAGCTCAGCTTCACCATGATTCATTACTGGGCTGAAGAGATGATGGTACGAGCCAGATCAGCGGGAATTGTGGAGGAGGGCGGTCTCTTTCTTAATAATTACATCTGTATGAAACCAGTGAAATCTCTCCAGATGTATCCCACTACACACTTGGCTGGGAAAGGGGCTGTTGCTCGCTTTTACAACCTACTTGTCGGAAGCCCAGGCTCTCAAATGGACGTGGGTGGCCGCATTTACTTAAAAGAGCCGGATACGCGGGCCGAGCTTGTTTCCCGTGCCATTACCAACGGCGGGGACATTATTGCCCGCGGGGACCTGATAGGTGAAGTGCCTGGGGTGAAGGCCCATCTGGAGTGCCAGGGTCTCATCCTTAATGGCGGATCGATTCACGCCATACCCGAGTTGGAGGGCATGATAGACGGGGTGGAGATGTCTCACGAGGCAGCAGTAGGAAAGATAGCTCAAGAGGAGATCCTGTATCTTATGTCCCGTGGACTGAGTGAAGATGAAGCAAGTGCCACCATTGTAAGGGGTTTCTTGAGTGTGGATATTCCGGGCCTGCCGACTCAGCTCAAGGTAGAGATTGATCGTGCTGTTGAGCAGAGTGATAAGGACATGATGATGTAAATCTTTTTACATAAGTAGCTTGCAATATTAACCGGCTTATGAAAAAATAGGTTATGCGATGAATGGTTTTAGCCAGAAGGCAAAAGGCTTGCCAGTGGGGCCAAGACATTGTGTCTTTGTTGCCGAGGCCGACAAGTACTGATTGCTATCAGCAAATCAAAAAAAGGGGAGGACAAGGACATGAGACATGCATCAAGAAAGTATCGATGGACGATGTTGGGTATACTCTTTGCTTTGTTTGTCGTCTTGAGTGCAGCCTATGCACAGGAATCCGTAAGGACCAGTTACTCGCCTGTAGTTATCAAAGAGAGCTTTGCAACGATAATGGATCGTATGAAGGCTGCAAAGTCTGAGGTCATGAAGCGTCAGATGGATCTGCTCAATGAGCGCTATGACTTGAGCAATCGTCCAGCCAAGGGCGTTACTATGTCCCGCGGAAAGCCCGTCCAGGAAGGTGTGAGGGCAAAGTTACCCAAGGAGATGACATGGGATAAGCTGGCGGCAATGAGCCCTGAAGAGATTTCTAAAAAGGATCTTTTCCCCAAGGGACTTATGCCACTTCCCCATCCAAATCATCTTGAAGGTGGTATGGTTTTCCCAAAGTCCCATATAGATGAGATCAAAAAGCAGGAAGGGCGGGATCTCACCCGTTTTGATCTGGATTTTGATTTACCGGATCACTTTTTACCTGACTTCCCAGCAGCCATTTATCTGACTACAAGGCCGGACCTTGGTGACGTCTCCCAGGGTAAGCTGGTAACCATCGACAACTACTATGAAATGTTCAACGGAATACTTAATCCCAAGCAGATTGAAGGACTGAGACTGTTGGTCACACCCTCCCCGCAACAGCAGTTCAACCAAACCGAAGACCGTCGCTCTGAGCGTCCAAGCCGTGGGGTTACCTGTTTTGACTGCCATGCGAACGGGCATACCAACGGTTCTACGCATCTAGTGGGCGATATCCGCCCCCAGGAATTTCGCCACCGCCTTGATACTCCAACTCTGCGCGGAGTAAATATTCAGCGCCTGTTCGGCTCGCAGCGAGCGCTGAAATCGATTGAAGACTTCACCGAATTTGAGCAGCGTGCTGCCTATTTTGACGGCGATCCGGTGATTGCCACGAAGAAAGGCGTTAATGTTCTCGAACGGGGTAGCCAAGTCCACTTTATGGCCGAGGTTCAGGCGATCTTAGACTTCCCGCCAGCTCCTAAGCTAAATATCTATGGTATGCTCTGTCCCACAAAGGCCACAGAGACGGAAATGCGAGGACAGGAGCTGTTTTTCGGAAAGACCAAATGTGCCGTCTGCCATCCAGCGCCTTACTATACTGACAATCTCATGCACAACCTGAAGACAGAGCGATTCTACAAGCCTCGTATGATCAATGGCAGGATGGCTTCTGCAGACGGGCCTATCAAAACCTTTCCCCTCCGTGGGATCAAGGACTCGCCGCCATATTTACATGATGGCCGGCTGCTGACACTTGAAGACACGGTCGAGTTCTTCAACTTGATTCAGGGCCTCAAGCTTACAGACCAGGAGAAAAAAGACCTCGTAGCGTTTATGAGGGCACTTTAAAACCTGGAAACCATGGAGGTCCTGAATCATCTGGGGCCTCCATTCAACGAGGAGGCACCATGAACATCCTCATTGGCGGTGAAGCAGGTCAAGGGCTGGTAACCATCGGACATCTGCTGGGCAAGGCCCTTGTGCGCAGCGGCTATTTTATCGGCGTGACCCAGGGCTATCAGTCCCGCATTCGGGGTGGACACAATACCTTTGCCATTCGAGTAGGAGTTGATGAGGTCGATGGGCCTGTTGAGGCAGTGGACCTTCTGGTCGCACTCGACATAAACACAGCCACTCTGTACCGCAAGGATCTCTTGTCTGGCGGGCTTATTGTCATCGATGCTGCCTTAGAGATTGCTGGTGACCGCCTTTTAAGGGTCCCTTTTAAGGAGTTGGCTAAATCTAGGTTCTCAAACATCGCTGCCCTAGGTGTTGTCGGCTCCCTTCTTGGCCTGGACAAAGGGGTGATGGCAAGGACATTAAGTGATTTCTTTGGCAAAAAGCATCCCCAGGTCATGGAAGAGAACCTTCGGGTGTTGGAAGCTGCCTTTCATTGGTGTTCCGGGCAGACTGCAACAGTCCGCAAGCTGCCCCCTGTTGTTAATCCTTCACAGCGCTTGATGCTCAACGGCAATGAGGCCATTGCCCTTGGTTCTCTCTCTGCCGGCCTAAAGTTTTTCGCATTCTATCCCATGACGCCTTCTACCTCCATCAGCCAGAACCTGGCAGGCTATGCCAGACAGATGGGGTTGATCGTGGAGCAGGCAGAAGACGAAATCGCAGCTATTAACATGGCTATAGGGGCCTCGTTTGCCGGTGTGCCAAGCATGGTGGCCACATCCGGCGGCGGATTTGCCCTCATGGTGGAAGGGATCAGCCTGGCCGCCATGACTGAAACCCCTTTGGTCATTGTAGTAGCCCAGCGCCCCGGCCCGGCTACTGGTCTTCCCACGCACACAGGACAGGAAGACCTTGAGTTGGTGCTTCATGCCGGCCACGGCGAGTTTCCAAGGGCAATTTTTGCGCCAGGAACAGTAGAGGAGTGCTTTCATCTCACCCGTAGGGCATTAGAGTTGGCAGAGCGATATCAGGGGCCCATATTTCTTTTGACCGATCAGTTCCTGGCCGATTCCTACCGCGCTGTGCCCTCCTTTGACGTGGAAAATCTGGCTCCGGTGCGTGTAAGTACCGACGCTGTTAGTTCGGAACCATATCTGCGGTTTGCGATCACCGAAAGCGGTATTTCGCCTCGCCTGCTTCCGGGAATAACGGAACATCTTGTCGTAGCTGACAGCGATGAGCATACTCAGGATGGTCACATTACGGAAGATCTCTCTGTTCGCAAGCTAATGGTTGAAAAGCGGTTAAAAAAGGGAGAAGGGCTCCGTGCCGAGGTCATCTCTCCGGATATGAAAGGGAATGGGAACCCGGACCTTCTACTGGTCTCGTGGGGATCGAGCAAAGGGGCGGTGCATGAGGCGGCTTCCCGAATGAGGTCCAATGGAGAAAAGGTGGCCACGCTCCATTTCTCTCAGGTTTGGCCTCTGGTACCGGAGCAATTCATGGGACACCTGCAGGAGGCAGGACAGGTGATCTCCATAGAGGGCAACGCCACCGGTCAGTTGGCCAGGCTGATCCGGCGAGAGACAGGATTTGAAATCAAGAAAAAGGTGCTTCGGTATGATGGGCTGCCGTTCACAACGGAATCAATTCTCCGGGAATTGAACCGGTAGGAGAGTGGAATGGGAGAATCAATATGGTTACTATCGACGATTACGGAGAATACGAGACAGCTTGGTGCCCGGGCTGTGGAAACTTCTCTATTTTAAAGGCGGTCAAACAGGCGCTGGTGGCCAGCCAACAGGAGCCTCATGAGGTCCTGTTTGTCTCCGGAATCGGGCAGGCTGCCAAGGCGCCCCACTACCTGAATGCCAATGTCTTCAATGGACTGCATGGTCGATCGCTTCCTGTGGCCACTGGCGCAAAACTGGCCAATCCAGAGCTCACAGTGATTGTTGAAAGTGGCGACGGGTGTAACTACGGGGAGGGGGGCAACCACTTTCTGGCAGCCATGCGCCGTAACATCAATGTAACGCTTCTGGTTCACAACAACCAGGTCTATGGCCTGACCAAGGGACAGGCCAGCCCTACTACTGCCGAAGGTTTTGTGACCAAGGCCCAGCCGGAAGGCGCGACCTCGGCACCTTTAAACCCGATCGCTGTGGCTGTGGTCATGCAGGCCGGTTTTGTAGCCCGTGGTTTCTCCGGCATGATCGATCACCTGTCAGAACTGATTCAGCAGGCAATAGCTCATCCAGGTTTTGCCCTCATTGATGTGTTACAGCCTTGTGTCTCCTTCAACAAGGTCAACACTTATGCCTGGTACAAGGACCGATGTTACCCCTTGCCTGCGACTTACGATCCCACATACTGGGAGGGGGCTATGAAGGCGGCCCGTGAGTGGGGAGACAAGATCCCTGTTGGCATAATTTACCGGAACGACCGGCCTTCTTTTGAAAAACACTTTCCTGTTCTGAGTCAAGGACCTTTGGTAGGGCAGGATGTGGACCGGGTAATGCTAAAGAGGATTATGGAGGAATACGGATAGTTCTCGGTTGATCCAAGTTTGAAACCACGAGGCGGAATCATAGGATGAGATTATAGGGAGGTAAACCATGCCAAAGAATGGAACAGGAATGGATCGTAGGCATTTCATTAAGCTGGCTGGGCTCGCTGCTGGCGGAGCCAGCTTTGCAAGAGGGTTGTCTTTCGCTCAAGCATCTCAGACAAGCGAAGTGCCTGATAGCCCTATCTATTTAGCCTTGAACATGTCGAAAGTGGCTAACAACGAGGAGAGCTTTCAGTTGATGAAAAAGGTTGGGCCAAGGGTCTGTATCACGACAGCCACGCACCCTGGGTTCGTGGGATTCCAGGCCAACATCCAGACCGGAATTCTGCCCCTGGCCGGTCGATACGGTGGGGGGAAGTTGCATATGGAAAAGGAACTGAACCCCATTCGTAACTACCAGTATACAATGTGGAAGAGGTGGCAAGACCATGACGACTTTCATCTAAAGCAGTTTGACAGAACCTTTGAATTGTGCGGAAGCTGTCTGTCCATGGTCATCGAGGGCCCATGGGAGCCTGTTTACAGGATTATAAAAGCCAAGATGCCCGCTGTAAGATCCATGGGCCAGATTTCCGACCTTGGCGTCGACATGAAGGAGGAAAAGGAATTTATTCGTTTTGTCACACCCAGGCGCTGCGTGGCCATGGCCGAGCATACGGTCGAGCCAGGCAGAGAAAACGCCTTTGAGCAAGGAGCCATCGCCACCATGGAGGCGCTGTCGGATTCGACCGGTTTTCTGGGATACATGATCCTTAAACAGATCGGCGTCTGCGCTTTAGGGAGCTTCATGATGGACCCAAAATCAATGGTACAATCCTTACAGACTCTGGGTGCAAATCCGCCGAAAGATCCCAAACCTTTGTTTAAAACACCCGATGCCATGCCCAGCCCCCCGGAATATCTCATCCACAGCGAGTGGGATGCAACAGAAATGGCACAACTTGGTTTTGGCAAGGTGTTGGTCAATCACAGGATCAGAAAAATTCATGATGATGGCGTTATGGCACATCTAATGAGAGGCCCTTATATCATGTTTTTCCAGCCCATGATGGAAGAGCCGGGTTGGAGATCCATGCTGACCTAGCCAATGAGACGAAGCGAAAGGTAAATAATGTCTTGAAGCAAAAGAGCTGGTCCCCCTATGTTGCCGGGAGCGCAGCAGGGATTCTCTTGTGCCTGTCTGTCCTGATAACCGGAAAATATATGGGGGCATCCACAACCTTTGTCCGTTCAGCCGGTCTGATAGAAAAGATATTTGCATATGAGCGGGTCAGTACTGATTAGATTCGAGTTGGACAAAAGGAGGCCGAATATGTCAAATGGCACAGACAGATCTTTGCAGATGCTTTCTACAGCATTGGAGATGGAGGAGAAGGGAAAGAGTTTTTATGAGACGGCCGTTTCAACCTGCCAGAACAAGCTTGGGCGAGAAATATTTCAAATGCTCATGAAGGATGAGGGCATGCATATGGATCGTATTAAGAACATTTATGAAGCCTTGAAGGCAGGTGAGGCCTGGTCTGAGAAATGGAGGTCGATAAAACCTGACCACAAGGATCTCGGTATTCTTTTCAAAGAGATGGCGTCTGCCCATGGAACAGAGATCACGGCCAAAACCAGCGACTTGGAAGCGCTTAATATTGGCATCGACCTCGAATTCCGGGCGATCTCCTTTTATCAGCAGCACCTTGCAAAGGCCATCGATCCTATGGAGCGGGAGTTTGTTGACCAGATGATCACCGAGGAAAAGAGTCACTATGCTGCCTTGTCTGATATGAAGTTATATTTTTCTGATCCAGCCGTATGGTTTAGTGAGCACGAACGGCATATTCTTGACGGGGCTTGATTTAATCCCTTATTAAACCTTCAGCTATGCTGATGGTCCTGGCTTTGCTTTAAGCAATGTGTTCCAGATGGTGAGGCTTAGGATTAGGTTAGCTCTATAGTAATCGGATTATTTGTTACTTTTTTGTTCAAGGAGTTAGTGTGTGCCCGGCTGATGCAAGACAAAAAGGGGCTTCAAATCGTCTGATTGACGAGAAGAGCCCTTACCTTATCCAGCATGCCTGGAACCCTGTGAACTGGTATCCATGGGGTGAGGAGGCTTTTGATAAGGCCAGAAAAGATGATAAGCCTGTCTTTCTGTCCATCGGCTATGCCACATGCCACTGGTGCCATGTGATGGCGCACGAGTCGTTTGAAGATGAGGAAGTTGCCCTACTTCTTAACGAATCCTATGTCGCTATCAAAGTAGACCGTGAAGAACGTGAGGACGTGGACAAGATTTACATGGCAGTGTGCCAGTCTTTGACAGGTCGCGGAGGATGGCCCCTCTCCATATTTGTGACACCCGAAGGTAAACCCTTTTTTGCAGGCACGTATTTTCCAAAGACCAGCCGGATGGGAATGCCAGGTTTTGTGGATATCCTCAAGCAGATTGCCGCCATGTGGCAAAATGACCGGGCACGTATCGTAAAATCGAGTGATGCCATTACAAATGATATTCAGCCTAGGTCAGATTCAGTAAGTTCGGTTCATGCTTTAAACGTGGAGACCTTGAAGAAGGGTTACGCCCAGTTGGAAAGGTCCTTTGACCCGATCTGTGGGGGATTTGGTGCTGCACCGAAATTTCCAACACCCCATCACCTCATGTTTCTCTTGAGGTGGTACAAGCGGAGCGGCGATTTAAGGGCCATAGAGATGGTGGAAAAGACCCTCAACACTATGAGAAGCGGTGGCATCTTTGATCAGGTCGGCTTTGGTTTCCACCGCTATTCGGTGGATGAAAAGTGGCTGGTCCCTCACTTTGAAAAGATGCTTTACGATCAGGCCTTGCTGGCCATGGCTTATATAGAGGCATATCAGGCAACAGGGAAGGTCAAGATCGCTCAGGTAGCGCGCGAAATACTTACATATGTGTTGCGCGACATGAATTCGCCTGAGGGCGGATTTTATTCAGCAGAAGATGCTGATAGCGAAGGCAAGGAAGGACTGTTTTATCTCTGGACTCCCCTGGAGGTCAAACAACATCTTGGGGAAGAGCTGGGCGATCTTTTCTGCCGCTTCTATGGAATTACCGAGGAAGGCAATTTTGAACAAGAGCGCAGCATTCCACATGTGCCTGTATCTACCCAAAGCTTTGTGGCAAAAGAAGGCATGGATCTGCCAGGACTTGAAAAAGCTCTCAAGGATGGAAGGGACAGGCTCCTTGACGTCCGAAAAAAACGAGTGCATCCCCTGAGAGACGACAAGATCCTGACCTCTTGGAACGGACTCATGATCGCTGCCTTTGCAAAGGGATACCAGGTCTTTGGTGATCAAGCGTATGTGGATGCCGCCTCAGATGCTGCAAAATTTATCTTGAGCCATCTCAGAACAGCCGGTGGCAGGCTTCTTCGCCGTCACAGACAAGGGGATGCAGCCCATCCGGGATACCTGGATGATTATGCCTTTCTGACTTGGGGTTTGATCGAACTGTATGAGGCCACCTTTAAGATTTCCTATCTTGAGGAGGCCATAGCCCTGAATCAGGCAATGATAGATATTTTCTGGGATAAAGAAGGTGGCGGGCTTTATTTTACAGGAGAAGGAAACGAGCTTTTGATCACGCGAAGCAAGGAGATCTACGATGGGGCCCTTCCGTCTGGCAACTCTGTAGCTGCCCTGAACTTTTTGCGCCTCGGTCGTCTCACTGGGAACACAGATCTGGAGAAAAAAGCTGACCAATTGACTAAGGTTTTTGCCGCAGAGGTTACGGAGCATCCCATGGCATACACACAACTATTGGTTGCCCTTGATTTCATGGTCGGCCCAAGCCAGGAGATTGTTATGGCTGGAGATCCTGCCTCTGAGACTATGCGGGACATGCTTAAAGTCCTCCATAGTAAGTTCCTGCCCAACAAGGTCGTACTTGTGCGCCCGGATGGGGCAGAGGGGAAAAGGCTTGCTGCTTTGTCTCCCTTTGTGGAGCCCATGCATTCAGTGAATCATCAACCTACGGTTTACCTTTGTGAGCAATACAGTTGCAAGAAACCAATAACCAAGGTTAGTGAGTTAAAGGCAGTACTTCATTAATCCTATCTCACTAGGCCTTAGTGAAGGCTAAATCATATTTTTTTGCATGAAGACAGGGGGTCTGTAATGAAAAAAGTGGCAAGGATTATTGGCGTTTTAGTCGTCACGGTTTGTTTCCTGTACGGGTCAGTTGCCTTTGCGGACATGCCCGGAGCAGATCCGGAAGAGCTGTGGCATTATATCACAAAAGTTTGTCCATATAAGGGATGGTCTTTCTGGCCTGACCATCAGGGAATGCAACCAGGCCGTGCCCCCCATGGACCGTTACACAGGGTTTACGTGAATGACCGTGCGCTAAACTCACCAAGACCCCCGGTCCAGTGTGGAGCCATAGAGGTAAAGGAAAGCTACAGCAGAGCGAATGAACTCAAGGCAATCACTGTGATGTATAAGGTCAATGGATATAATCCCATAGACGGGGACTGGTTTTGGGTAAAGTACACACCCGAGGGTAAGGCCAAGCCTTTTGGCAAACCCGAGGGCTGTATTCTTTGTCACGGAACCAGATTCGGAAACGATTTTATAATAGTACATGAGTTCAAGTAAACGCCAACTTTCAAGACAGAACTTGACGACGGTTTCACATGAAGTCAATTTTGTTCACTTTTAAGACACTGACCATTGCCCGGCTGATGCAAGACCAAAAAGGGCTTTAAACCATTTAATTGTATTTAGAAGGGACATTCATATTAACTGACCTTCCTAAATATCAGAAGAAAAGGAGGATAAGACCATGCACGACAAGACAGAATTGTGTGACAAGATTAAATCGATCTATCCTGACATCGGCGAATGCGGCATAGATGTAAATGTGGAGTATGATGAGACAAAAAAGGCATGGGTTGTTGACTTGAAAAAAGACGAACATGAGCTCAAGACTCACTTGGAACTCCAAGAAGCTGATGAGTGCATGGAAGGAAAACAGTGCGTTTCCCTGGGTATGCAGATCGGGCAACTGAAGACGAACATAGAGAAAATGTGAGGTCAGTAACAAACAGTTTTTGGTCCCTGTGCGGTCAATCGATACGGAGGAGGCCAGGGCTTACATAACCGAGTATCAAGAAAAGATTTTTACCCTTTTGGTATACCTGATAGGGGAATACGAAAAGGCTCGTATTCCAAAGGTGAGGTTTGTTCTCTTGGCTCAGCCCTCCGACCGCATGGAGGAATTCGTATAGGTGTTTTTTTTAATATAGCATTTCGGCTTTTTGGAAACCCAAACTTATGGATGAAGGGGAATAATCATGGCAGAAAACATCAAATGGGAAACAGATATGGATGTTGCACTGGCCCGGGCACGGGTTGAGAACAGGGTTATATTGCTTAGTTTTTTCAATCCGGGTTGAATTGGATGTCAACAGATGGATGCAGTTACGTATCCAGACGGGAAGGTGATCAGCTTTGTCAACGATAACCTGATTCCCCTGCAGGTACAATTTGATGTCCAGCCCCTGTCCACTGATTTCAATGTCAAGTGGACACCTACTCTTATTACCCTCGATACCGAAGGCAAAGAGCACCATCGGACAGTGGGTTTTCTCGCCCCTGAAGAATTGATTCCTTCGCTGTTGCTGGGCATGGGGAAGTCCTATTTGGAAACGGATCGATTCGATGAGGCACTCACAAAGCTCGAAAAACTGCTGACAGAATATCCAAAAAGCGACTCGGTGCCTGAGACGATTTATTGGCGTGGTGTGTGCCGTTACAAAGCCACAGATGATCCCAGGCCTCTTAAAGAGGCCTATGAGCAACTGAAGACCGAGCACACCTCAAGCGAGTGGACGAAGCGGGCCTATCCCTATCGGCTTTTATAGACAAAATAAAGGACTATAGAAGACACTAAGATCTGACTTGCTTCAGAAAAGTTTTTCCTTTCAGATCTCATCACAACGTGTTGAAAGACTGAGGAATTAGGGATGAAAAAAACCGTTAAAATTTATACGCTCAGTACCTGTAGCCATTGTAAGGCCACTAAAATATTTTTGAATGACTGCGCTGTGAAGTATAAATTTACTGATGTGGATTTGCTTCAAGGAAAAGAAAGGACTGCTATTCTTGAGGAAGTGAAGAAATGGAATCCACGGTGTTCCTTTCCCACCATTATCATCGGAGACAAGGTCATTATTGGATACAAAGAAGATGAGATCAAGGAGGCCCTTGGATTATGAATGAGGTGGAAAGACTTTATGAGACGCTAAAAAAGATTCAAGAGCCGAAAGGTTACTATTTTAACATAGACAAAGAAAGGGTCTTCGATCTCCTTGACGCACTTCTTGTAAACAAGAAACGTTACGGCTACATGTCCTGCCCCTGCAGGCTGGCATCCGGGGAACGCGACCTGGACAAGGACATCTTATGTCCCTGCGTTTACAGAAACCCTGACGTGGAAGAGTATGGGAGTTGCTATTGCAACCTTTACGTTTCAAAGGCATGGAACAAGGATAAGGTAACTCACGTCCATATCCCGGAGAGGAGGCCTCAGGAAAAAATTCCTTATTGAACTATAAAAGGAGAAGGCATCATGGCCAAGGTCAAGATAAAGGGGATGACCTGCAATCACTGTGTAATGGCAGTCACCAAGGCCCTGAATGAGATTGTCGGGATCAAGGATGTCAAGGTAGACCTTGAGAAGGGTGAGGCATTTTTTGAGGAAAAGCCAGTTGACATGGACCTTGTGAGAGAAAAGATCAAGAAGGCAGGCTACGAAGTTGTCTGGTGAAGCCACACACAACATCCCAAAAACAACTATTTCAGTCGGGGGGCATGACCTGTGCTGCTTGTGTGAGACGTGTGGAACTGGCCTTAAAAGCCGTTGACGGTGTCAAGGATGCCGTTGTCAATCTCACAACAGCCAGGGCAACAGTTATTCATGGGCCGAAATGGGTCGGTGTGGAGGTTCTGAAAAAGTCGGTCTCTGATGCTGGTTACGAATTCCTGGGCGTGTTTGGGACGACTCAGGAAGATCCTGCTGAGGCCGCCCGTGCTCTTGTGGAGAAGGGATGGCCAGCAAAATCATTGCCGACCGTGCGCACGATTTCCAACATCCTGCGCAATCTTTGAAAACGTCTGGCAGATGAATGCCTTGGCGGATGCTGATCCTGAAACCATGAGAATCAGCATAGACACCAAGGCAACTGTCAATGTTGGTGAATACTCCAGGGGTGGGCGTTCGCGTGGCGTCGAGGCTGTTAAGGCATTGGATCATGATATGTGTCTCAAGGAGAAATTGGTTCCTGGCGGCATTCTGGAACCGGTTACCGGCAGATCGTTCTTATTTTTCGGCACCAGCTACAAAACCAGAGACTTCATTGTTGACGGCCTTCTTCTCTTGTGGGAAAAGAGAAAGCAGGAGTTTTGCGGTCTGAAACAGCTTGTCATTAATGTGGATAACGGACCAGAATGCAGCGGACGCCGCACCCAATTCTTGTTCCGTTTGACGGAATTCACTTTAAAGGCTCTTAAGGATGGGAGGGACAGGCTCTTCAATATCCGAAAAAAACGAGTGCATCCTCTAGAGACGACAAGATTCTAACCTCGTGGAATGGACTCATGATCGCTGCTCTTGCCAAAGGATACAAGGTCTTTGGTGATCAAGCGTATGTGTATGCAGCCTCAGACGCTGCAAAATTCGTAACTTCTCAATAAGTCCGGGTAAGATGTCTAGATTCCGGCTTTCGCCGGAATGACGATTGGGTGTGAGGGCCTGTCATTCCGGCGAAAGCCGGAATCTAGTGGATAGTCTCAAAATATGATTTGCCCGGACTTATTAAAAAGTTACCTTCTTCGCCGTCACAGACAAGGGGATGCAGCTTATCCGGGATACCTGGATGATTATGCCTTTCTGACTTGGGGTTTGATCGAACTATATGAGGCTACCTTTAAGATTTCCTATCTTGAGGAGGCCATAGCTCTGAATCAGGCAATGATAGATATTTTCTGGGATAAAGAAGATGGCGGGCTCTATTTTACAGGAAAAGGAAACGAACTTTTGATCACGCGAAGCAAAAGGATCTACGATGGGGCCCTTCCATCTGGCAACTCAGTAGCTGCCCTGAACTTTTTGCGCCTTGGTCGCATGACAGGGAATGTTGATTTGGAGCAAAGGGCTGAACAATTGACTCAGGCTTTTTCAGAACAGGTTAAGGATCAACCCATGGCCTATACTCAGCTATTGATCGCCCTTGATTTCATGGTCGGTCCAAGCCAAGAGATCGTTATTGCCGGAGATCCTGCCCCGGAGACTATTGTCAATATTGAATAGTTGCAAGGCAAGCTATGCACGTTCGGAACGAACGTCCCCTATTCATGCATATTCTTTCCTTATGTTTGTTGAGTGCATAATGCCGAGGTTCAGTGCTTTTGGTTCCCTCTTGTCTTCTCCAACCAATCCTCCAATGCCTTCTCTTTGTTCCACCAGTTATCCATATCTTTATCCGAGTTTAACCAATCCTGATCTTTCAAGTCCCGCCTGTGTTCGGCTTCCCTTCCTGTTATCGTGATCTTTGCGCTTCCTTTGAATCGTTTTTCATCTTTTAGCTCTCCTGAGACTATTATGTCATACTCCTCTCCATGGATCATCTCCGAGAGAGTCTCCATGGCCTTGAACTTGTTAAATCTGACCAGCATCACAGGGCCTTTGTATTTTTTTGAGAACTTATTCTTATTATGCCAGTCTTTAAAGCCTCGGATCTTGTTGAGATCCCGGCCTTCACTTAAATCAAAGATCAAAGCCATTTTTTCCCCCTGCCCAAATTTCCAGGGTTGAGGATGAACCAAATAATTCAAAAGGAGTGTCTCCGGCACTATCTCTTCCACACTGTGTGGGTTATCTTCATTATCCTTGAGGTTACCTATCATGCAGAGGATACAAACCCTTTCAGCAAAGCGTCTGATCCATTTTCTTTCCTCTATGTGTTCTTTTATCCGGTTGTACCAGTTGAGATTCCATCTATCGGGGCGTATCTTTGTAGTAAAGGATATGATTTCTTCGGGTTTGATATAGTCCAGATATTCCCACAGATCCTCGTCACTGGCAAATTTATTGGTCATTTTCCATTTGTTATGTTCTTTCACAAATGTATACGGAAGCGTAAAAATAGTCCCGTTCGTGGTGTGTATATCTACAACCAAGATAATAGAATGTCCATATATGTGCTTGTCGATTATATACGCTTCCTTAAAATATTTTCTAAAGACTTCACTTTCTTTTCTGGGATCAATACTGGCATCCTGAGAGGCTTTCTTATCATCCAGAGCAGTTTCTTCAGTTAAAGTTTCATAGTACCACTCAAGGTCCTCTCTTATTGAAGAAGAACACATAGCAGCAAGTGCGTTTTCAGGAGTGTCGTATGTCGCTTGGTCTTTCTCTATAATTGCCACCCTCATAGGGTATTGTCCGTTTGCCGCATAGCTGATTCCGTTAATTATGAACATAGCTAAGCACAACACAAATATAATAGCAGACTTGATGCTAATTGTTTGCATTCCGTTCATATTTAGTTTTCCTCGCATATAGCTATTCTTTGTTTAAAGAGGGAAGAGGAATCGTTACTGGTAAAAGAAGACCACTCTTTTCAAAATAGGTTCTACTCGTTTTAAAAGTCATCTCTTTTCGAAAAATTTTTATTTTACCACCAACACTTCCCGTCAGACCACCCCAGCTAGTTGTAAGCTTCAAGTCTGCTAAATCTATTGACAGTTTTTCGGTTATGCTTGTTGAACCCTTTATCGCTCCTTCGATCACAATAACCTCCGGAACCTTTGCCTTAACCATACCCCCCACCTTAACCCCAGCAGTGAGATCTCCTCCTCCGCTCCAATCTGTGTCATTGTCACAGGCATTGTAACTTCCATCTATAGCAACACTTCCTCCTCCTGATAGAGTTACGTTAACCAGGTCTGCCGCAACCCATTTCTTGAACTTTGGCGGTATGGGAATCCCAATGATTGTAAATGGACCGGCACCTAGGGACAAAGTGACAGCGAACGTTCCATCTGTGGATGTAGAAACGCCAAATTCACAACATTCCTCGAAGTCATTAAAACTCTTTTTCACAGAAAGATCAGTCTTGTCTCCAAGATCAATTTTCTTCAATACATCGTTCAGAAGATTAGGGATCTCAAAAGAAATACTTTTCCCATCCTTTACATTGCTATTAACCACTATGATCGTGGTCGTCGCATCGTCTGCTGTACCAGGACCACAGGAGGCTATGACGGTTGCCTCTTCAGATTGGGATAAGATGTTGAACGTTAATGGGCTGACTGTGACCAGATGCTCAAAACCGATGGGATCGGTCATAATAGTGAAGTGATCCTTGGTTAATGTCGAACCCGAGTTAACACAGGTCGGCCCGGTGATTGACCCCACCCCAAAGGCGGTGACAACATGGGTATCGGTACAGGTTCCCCCAGCAGAGGTTGTATAGGTAACTCCAATGGTTACGTTGCCTGGAACCTGGCCGGTAAACTGAGCCGATGATCCATTAGCTACAAGGCCCGGCACCGGCGACCAGGTATAGGTGCCGCCATCAGGGCTTCCTGATGCAGCAAAGCTGATTGTATCACCTATTCCCACTTCCGATGGTCCTGATATGGAAACAGAACATTCTTCTGATACTGTGATCTCATGCATATCAGCACATGTCTTCTCATCAGGGGTTGTATAGGTAACCGCAATTGTTACATGCCCTGGAGTCTGGCCGGTAAATTGCGCTGATGAGCCGCTTGGTACAAGACCAGACACTGGCGACCACGCATAGGTGCCGTCCGGTGGATCACCCTCAGCGTGTAAACTGATGGTCTCTCCTACCTTAACCTCGTTGGGGCCACTTATCCTTACATAACATATGCAGACATAGATCCACTTTCTATCAGTACATCTTTTGCCTCTCGGGGTGGTATATGTGGCTCCAACCTGAATGTAATCAAAGAATGAGGGAACAAAACCTGTTAACTCTGCAGTTGAACCATGTGGCACGAGGTTGGGCGTATTAAACCAGGAATAAGAGCCATCCTCTGGGGATCCTGAGGCACTTAAGGTAATTGTCTGACCTACTTTTATCGTATTTGGACCGTTCAGTGTTACTTCACACTCCCATGCATGGATATGTGCTGCATGAAAAATCACTATTATCAAAGATAATAATAGTATTTTCCCTCTCAATGCATGCATCAGCTTAATGTCCTAAAATTGATAATTTCTTCCCGGCCTTTCTCTTCCACATACCATCTCCGATCTTACGGTACATACTTATCGCTTCCTCTGAGTCGTTTTCATCCTCGCAAACCATCCCTAATTCATATCTGGCATAATCCATGTCTTTATGGTTCGGATAGTTTTTAATAAACATTTTCAGAAATCTTGCTGCTTCCGGATGATTTTGCCTTTCTCTGTAAACCCTTGCAAGCCAGAGATATGTCTGGGATTTTATATGTTCTACCTTTTCGTTCCTTTCAGATCTTAATGGAGCATTCTTTAATTTATTGACAATCTCTAAAACTCGATTAGCACTTTCTTCAACCAGGTCAAATCTGTCCATGGCATAGGCATACTTTTCTATTGTCCAGTACGCCCTTAACGCCTTGTATGTATTTTTGTTCTCTGAAATAAACGTCCTGGCTGAGGATAATCCAAGACTAAACGTGGCTGAGGCCATTTCATCCATGCCCTTCCATTTCAAATCCCTGGCAAGGTTCAATTGAGTCTCAAAATCCGAAATGCCATTGACTATGTCACATAGGTTTCTTGTCTCGTCTTGAACTAATTCCATGTTGGCATCTCTTGACCAGTAAGAATCGATCAATCTTGAATATGCCTTGAGGGCAAAAAAAGGCGGATCAGGATATTTCTTTACGTATTTAGCATAATACCCTATTGCAGAATCCCAATCCTTATCGCTTTGGGACAGCCTGCCTAAAAGAAAAAGGGCCTTTCGCCCAAACGTCGTATATGAATAGTGGTCTGTTATTTCCGTAAGGAACTTTGAGCCTTCTTCCTTTTTTCCACACTTTAAATACGCTATGGCCAGAGTATGCATGTTATTAGGAGAAAGGCCCGGTGCAGAAAACTTGTGAGATATTTGTCCCGCCAATTGTTCAATGCAGTTTCTATCTTCCTTGTTGTGGCAAATTTTTAATAATTTTGAGTATGTCTTTATCAGAACATTTATATTTGAAGAATCGCCAGAGTAGTCGCCTTCATCGATTATATCTCTTAGTAATTCTTCTCCATCGGTTTCCATACCATATTTCAGGTATAATGTGGCAAGTTTATGTTTATCCTTGAGATCAAAATCGGATGTCGGGTAGTTCGATCTTAATGATCCAATTAAGCCTGCCGTTTTTTCATTTTCCCCCTGAGACTCGTATATCTTTAAGAGCTTAGAATAAGCCCTCAACATGACTTTGTTGTTATGCGAGTTGTGATTCTCCTTTTGTTCTCTGATTATCTGCTCAAAAAGGATTATTGCATCTGGTGAAAGGCCGTTGTCAAGGTAGATCCCGGCAAGGCTGTACATGTTCTTCGAGCCAAAATTGTTGCTGAAATAGGCATCTTTTAATTTCTTGGTCCATTTATCAAGTAACTCGCTTTCCCCATTTTCTCTATATATGTCGAGTAGATTTGAATAGGCTATAAGGAAATTTCTTATGTAATATTGTATTCTCTTATGGTATTGACTAGAGTGGATATCGCGGGTGGTTGGATGGGAGTCAATATATTTCTGATAGTATTCTATAGCTTCTTCAATTTTTCCTTCATCTCTGGCAATGTTACCCTCTTTTAGAAGATAATAGTTGTCGAGAGCAAAACCATCGGCAGCAAAGATCAAAACCATAACAACTAGACACAGTAATGTTTTTATAATCCTGTTCATACGTATGCCATCTCTCCAGATAATAAGAAGCAGAAGCCTGTTTATCTTTTACTTTTGTATTCCTCGAAGTATGGTTTTCAGAAATGCAGGAATATCTATGTCTGACTGATATGCCGAAACAGATTTCTCAAAAGTTGGCCTAGCGTCTATTGTACTTTTATCCGTAACTACTCTCAATATACAAAAAGGAACACCGTTTGCGTAGCAGACCTGAGCAATTGCAGCAGCACCCATATCAACGGCCATAGCCTTAAATTTCTTGTACAACCATTCTTTTTTATCTTGAGAAGATATAAACTGGTCTCCTGTGATTATGGCCCCTTGTATAATTCTATTTCTGGTCTTTTTCTTATCCTTGGCATAAAGGAGGACCAATTGTCTGAATCCTTCATCCGGAAGGTTATAACCCGGCTCATCCCAATCAGTCCCATCAGGGACTCTGCTCCAGACAAAACCATAGGGCTTGATCGTACCAAAGTCGTGTTGATAGACGGCAGACGCCACTATGATGTCTCCGATGTTAACACCTTTGTTAATAGCCCCTGACGGCGATATAGAGATGACAGATGTGATACGGTAATGGGATAAAAGAGCCTGGGCTGTTATGGCATTATTTACCTTGCCCATTGGAGATCTTACCAAAACCACATCTATATCATCTATCTTGCCTGAATAGAATTCCCTCCCGGCCTTTTTGGTAATTTCCTTTGTCTTTAGGCCCTCTTTTAATTGTTCCAAATTCGAATTTAAAGCAACTATTATCCCGATATCAGCGTAAGCAGACCCTGCCGAAATGCATGCCAAGAGCAATGCTATACTGAAATACCTCATGGCAGTTCTGTTGTTTGTTTAGTCTTCACGCATTCAGTGAAAGCGTATCGAATTGTTGGAGAAGCTTTTCCCCTATTCCGGGATTTACCATCTTCACAAAACCTATCCTGCCCAACAGTGAGAGCCTAAACTTGTTTAGAGTGTAATCGTATGGATTGGCTAACTTTTTTTCGTTTTTTGCCCATTTTATCATCTCTTGCTTTATATCCTTGTGACTACAGTTGTAGATCACTGCCCTCAGTTTCTTTATCTCTTCTCTCGCTATATTTGGCTTTTTGTTTACCACGATCCCGGTTATCTTTTGTCTCCTACCACTTCTTAATATCCTCATTTTTGCTTCGTTCACCACAAACCCTTCTTCTCCCATTATCTCTTTAAAAAAAGGTATCATTCCTGTTATTTTTTTTTTGTTGCTCGATATGGTGATATCATCGGCATAGCGGGAGTACTCAAACTCCATCTTCTGCCCCAATTTAGAAAACCTCTTGTCCATTTTTCTACATATAATATTGGATATAGCAGGGCTTGTTGGGGCACCTATCGGTAACCTTCCATTATGAGTCACTAATCTTGTCAACAATAGAGATGTTTGGCGAGGATAGCCCAATGAGACAAACATCCCCAATACCCTCTCAAAAGTTATGCTGGGGAAGAAATCTCTTACATCCATCTTTATCACAATTTCCTTGCATATATGCCTTTTGGCATTCGTGACGATCGATCTTTTCTTTCGAAACCCTTCGGCATGAAAATTTAGTCTGACTCTGTGTAAAAACTCGTCCAGGATTTGCCTCTGGACCTTTTTGAGGTATGGTTTTGGTGCAAGAATCTCTCTTTTATCCCCGCCTCTTTTTTTTATATGGAAGCAAGCATAGTGATCTGCCCTGTCGTTCGCCAACCAGTTCACTTTTTTGCGGGAAACCCTAAGAATGTGGGCAAGGTGAGATGAATTTAATATGCATTTCAGCCCCCTTTTTTTCATTTCCAAAAAATAGGAGGCCAAAAAATTCAGCACCCTGTGATCAAGGTGCCTGTTTTTATCGAGAAATTGCTCTAGCTCTTTATTGTCGATCTTTATTTTGTTATCGTAGAAACGAAGTTCATTATCCTGGTCCAATCGCAACCGAGCATAAGCCTCGACTAGATCTACAATGTCCGGTTCGACCTCAGCTCTTTCATTAATGGCCCGAAGGTTATTAACAAATATCTCATTATTTTCGCATAAACGTCTGTTATCCATTTTTTGTCCCACAAAAAAATTGATACCGGGGCCTTATTTTACTTGATACATACCCGCAGATACGTAGTACCTGCGGTGCGAAGCAAGTCAACGGGCGTGTATAGCGTAACACTATACGAGATCTCTAAAATTTGTGGCCCCAGTATCAAAACTTAAGATCCTTTATGGAAAAATACGGTTTTTTTGTTATTTTGAGATATTTATGATTTGGAAAGGGAATCTGACAGCATTCCGGTAGATGATATACGTCTCTATCAGCCGGTTTTTTCTTGGAACAGATGGGGTAATTACGACATGTGATATCGTGTTTCAGCGTCTTAAGGTTGATTGCGCAGTCGTGGCAGGCTACGTGTTCTTCTTGGCACGTGAGGTAAGTAAGATACGATCTGGTGTATATGTTAACTGCTCCACAATTCTTACATTGAACTGTTTCCTTTAGATCAATGCCTGGCCCTATACAAAACCCTACACTCAGAGTAGCGGTTGTACCGACAGTTTCCTTTAAAAACTGCCTTCTGGTTATCTCTTCGCCCATGATTATCCACCAAACAATATATAATTTTGCTGCTTTTTGGATGGGTTACCATCAACAATTTTTCTATTCTTTTGACGCTCCTTCAGTTCCTGTCAAGCATGGCTTCCTGAAAAAGGGGTTTCAGGCTTGACCAATATTCCGTTATCGGTATCAATATCCCTGAGCTTAAATAATTTATGTCAATATCCCATTTTTGTAGCCTCTTTCAATTCCCCAATGAATTCTCCCACCTTTTTGACCAGGTCGGGCCCGGCACCGACGAGATAAACCTTTCCAATGGGCCTTCTCAGCCTGTTCCTGGCAATGATCTATTAAGAATATGTTTAATTAGTCCAGGACGTCCCTCATATCCCACAACCCAAAAAAGAGGTTGAATTAATATACTAGATCTGGCATATTTTAGTTATGGATAATCCAAGGTACAGACCGCTCGTTTGGATAGGAAGCACGAAAGAAGATTTGAGAAAATTTCCTGCGGAAGTACGCAGTGTAATGGGTTATGCCTTGCATGTTGCTCAGTCTGGAAGCAAGCATCCAGACGCCAAGCCGTTAAAGGAGTTCAAGGGAGCAGGGGTCCTGGAAGTCGTTGACGATTATGAAGGTGACACCTACCGGGCAGTTTATACTGTGAAATTGGCCGGAGTGGTGTGTGCACTTCACGCTTTTCAAAAGAAATCAAAGAAGGGCATTGCCATGCCTAAAGCGGATATTGACTTAATTAGGGCGAGGCTAAAAAGAGCAAAAGAACTCTATAAGAAAGGAGAAAAAGCATGAATGATGATATTAAGGTGGAAAAAAGCAGTGGAAATGTCTTTGCTGATCTTGGAGTTACCAATCCGGAAGAGGCGTTGGCAAAAGCAGAACTTGCTCGCCGGATAAGCCAAATTATATCCAAGCGTCACATGAGCCAAAAGGAAGCGGCGGCTCTCCTTGGTATAGACCAACCAAAAGTTTCGGCCCTTATGCGAGGACGCTTATCAGGTTTTTCAACGGAACGTCTGTTCAAATTTTTGAATGACCTTGGTCGAGATGTGGAGATCGTTGTAAAGCCAAAGCCACGTTCCCGACATCGTGCGAAAATCAGCGTTGTAGCCGCTTGAATTTTTCAGAATTAGGTTCATTCAGAAACAGCGTTGTTCCCTAAAATCTAATAGGGGACGTTGCCAATTTATATAATATATTTGGGTATTTCTCATATTCTCTCACGTTCGCTCGGCGGTGTGGATATCCTTTCTACACTTTAGAGCTGACGACCGGGCAAACATGACAAGCGCCAGGTTCGCCCTGCTTGCCACGGTTGCGGACCGTGTCGGGAAATTTCGGAAAAGGCGAGGGTTGAGGTTGGCTATTAACCGGCTCAGGGATGCTTAACGCGGCAGTTGGAAAGGCCCTTGGCCGTGCGGATAAATTTGTTGTCAAAGGAGCCTCTTACAAAACCCCTGTAACAAAAATGTTGACACTGTAACACAAAATGATACAATATAAAAAATGATTAAAAGCTTTAAGCACAAGGGACTCGCTGAACTGTTCGAGCGAGGCAGTTCCCGTCGGGTAAGACATGATTTACAATCACGTTCCCTACGACGTTTGGAAGCTTTGGATCAAGCAGAGT
>CAZYEJ010000024.1:0-29174 GCA_964646435.1 uncultured Thermodesulfobacteriaceae bacterium | reverse complement strand
GGATTCCTGCTTTCGCAGGAATGACGGGCATTTACATCCAAACGTCATTCCGGCGAAAGCCGGAATCCAGACATTTTACCCTGAATTATTGAGAAGTTACCATAATTGTAATAAAAATATATTTTACCGCATGGCTTGTTTTGTGATAAGCATAATAACTGCTAAAAGGGAAAAAACCATGAGATACTCACAGGCCAAGCAAGGAAGAACTTTTATTATTCGTCTTGAAGATGGAGATATTGTTCACGAAGAAATCGAAAAATTTTCCCGCAAAGAATCTATTAAAGCAGCAGCTTTAATCATTCTTGGCGGAGCTGATAAAGGTAGCCTACTTATAGTAGGCCCTAAACATGGACGCAGAAAGCCAATTATTCCTATGGAACATATTCTTGATAATGTCCATGAGATAGCCGGAACAGGAACGATTTTCCCCGATGAAAGAGGTAAACCTATATTGCATATGCATATAGCCTGTGGAAGAAAAACATCCTCAGTAACCGGATGCGTTCGGAAAGGTGTGAAGGTATGGCATATAATGGAGATAATATTATTTGAATTAGTTGACACAACAGCAGTTCGTGCCTTCGATCCAACTACAGGATTTGAATTACTAAAGCCTTAAGGAACTGTCCGCAAATAACTTGAACATCTCCTAAGCGAACTCAATTAGCGTAATACTCAAGGGCCTCCGGCAACAAATTCTTAATTTTTGTAATACGATCGTAGTCGGTTGGGTGAGTGGAAAGAAATGAAGGAGGAGAGGAACTGGACTTTCCCTTGGAAAGGCGTTCCCAAAACCCTAGAGCACCTCTGGGATCATATCCCGCCTTTGCCATCAGAATAAGCCCTATATGGTCTGCTTCATATTCCTGGGTACGGCTGTATGGCAACATCACGCCTACGTTTGCCGCCAATCCATATGCGCGATCAAATACCCTTATCGTATTGGCCGACTGGGTCCTGATGGCTGTCTGCATAGCCGTTTCCCCCAATTGGGCCAACAGAGTCAGGCTCATCCTTTCCGCCCCGTGTCGAGCCATGGCATGCGCAACCTCATGGCCAATCACAGTGGCCAGGCCGGTTTCATCCTCTGTATATTCCAGAATACCTGTATACACAAATACCTTGCCACCTGGAAGACAAAAGGCATTGGCCTGCTTGTCATTTTCTATGAGCGTGAATTCCCAATCAAAATCCGGTCTTCGGGCCGCATTTGCAATTCTCCATCCCATTGTCTGCAGCATCTGATTCAAAACCTGATCCTGGCTGACCTTCTCCTTTTGAAGGATGCTCTCATAGGCCTTGAGCCCTAAGGACCTTTCCTGCTCAGGGCTGACCAGTATCAACTGGGACCTGCCTGTGAGCGGAGCCTGGGAACAGGCATACAGAAAACAGCAGCAGAACAGGACCAACACAGACATGATTTTGCTGGAAAAATCCAATCTGCGACGCACAATAAATTTTGAATTAAGGTATTTATCTTTTAAATCTTCTTCCATAATTCAGCATTCACAATTCAACATTCAGCATTGTCTATAAAGGGGTGCATCTCAGGCTTTTTGAGCGGAATTATATTTCAGGCGACCCTCTCTTAATTCAGTGATCAGTTGTTTCTTCATTTATTTCCACCTCAAGCTCGAAAAAACTGGTACCGCAATCATAGCATTTAACATCTATCTTATTCTCCTCCTGTAATGAAACGTAGATCTCATCACATCCGCAGGAGCATGGAGCTTCTATTGACTCTTTTATTATTTCTTTAATAGACGAATAAAGCGTGGCCGGTATATCCGGATCATATACTATTTTCACTTTGTAGCCTCCAAAAAATGCGCTGAACAAGAGCAATAACTGTCAGCAAGTACGCATTGGTCCGGCATCATACCAACGCAATTAGAGAATTGTAAAGGATTTTGATGCCCTTTCGACAAAATATGGGGCCACGGCCCGGCATTGGCATTGGAGGTGATTTCATTTCTTTATTGACAAATTTCAAAAGCTCAATTATGAAATTATTCAGTGAATCATCATTCATCTATTAATTATAATAAGGAGGAGTATGCGGGATGAAAAGTAAAAAAGTATTATCTCTGTTGATCGCGGTCTGTTTCAGCCTGGTAATGGCAGGGATGGTCATGGCAGCCGATAAGGGACCGGAAACCATTACCATGGATTCAAAGGTGTTCTCAAAGCACAAAAAGTCGTTGGTCACCTTTAGCCACCAGAAACATAATGTGGATTACAAGGTTGCCTGTGACGACTGTCACCATGTGTATAAGGATGGCAAAAATGTGTGGAAAGAGGGGAATGAGGTCAAAAAGTGTGAATGCTGCCACACCGGAGCCAAGGCACCAAAGGAACCAAAGCTGAGCAAGAAAGAACAGATCAAGGGGTACATGTACTCAGCCATTCATGAAAACTGTAAAGGGTGCCATAAGGCTGCAAAGAAAGACGGCAAGGCCGCCCCGACCAAGTGTGGTGAATGCCATCCCAAGGTAGCCAAATAGCCAAAAAAATTAGGTTAAGTGTTTTTTAGACCTTATCTTATTTTTTGTACCATGGCCATGGAATGAAAAATTTAAAGGCCTGCCGGTTCAAGTCAGCAGGCCTTTTGTCTTTTTGGTCATACAAAAGGCCAATAATCCTTATGGATATCCATTATATGTTCTATTATTTTGGGTCCGGGCCCGGAATTATCCAACCTTAAGACAGTATCGCTGTCCAGAACGCTCATGCCCTTACATTCATCTAAAACCGCAAGCACACCATCTCTAAGCCCTGTAAGGTTATAACCTCCTTCAAGACAGAATAATATCCGGCCATTACAGCATGACTCTGCAAGATTGAGCAAAACCCTTGCCATATAGGCAAAGCCATTTACAGTGACTTCCATGCCTCCCAGGGGATCATCCTGGTAAATATCAAACCCGGCTGAAACGAGTATGAAGTCTGGAGAAAAGGACCTCCCTATGGGCACCAGTAAGCGATTGAAAATGGCAGCAAAATCCTCATCTCCGGCACCAGGGCTCAAAGGCACATTTACAGTAAAGCCCTTCCCATCGCCTTCACCTATTTGCTCTACACTGCCGCTTCCCGGATAATAGGGATACTGGTGGGTAGAAAAGTATAATACACTGGAATTATCATAAAAGCTGTGCTGGGTACCGTTCCCGTGATGAAGATCCCAGTCTACAATCAAGACCCGTTCACAACCAAGGACCCGTCTCGCATAATGAGCTCCAAGGGCCACATTATTAAAAATGCAAAAGCCCTTGGCACGATCTTTTTCTGCATGGTGTCCCGGTGGACGTACCAAGGCAAATCCATTTTGCGTATCAGGCCCGGCTATTTCATCCATGGCGGTAAATACTCCTCCAACAGCCAGGCAAGCCGCCTCCCACGAGCCTGCGCTGGTAACTGTATCCGGATCCAGCCGGTAGAAATCTCTGCCGGCGGTCTTGGCTATCTTGTCTATGTAATCACCTGTGTGATTCCATAAAAGCTCATCACGGCTGGCCGGTCTTGGGACAATGGTCTTGAACCGGCCTTTTACATCTTCCTGGTCTAAACGCTCATAAATAACCCTCAGACGATCAGGTGATTCCGGATGACCGTGACCCTGGTCATGTTCAAGGTATTTGGGATCTCTAATTACTATCGTTGTAGTCATCATCAGGGCAGACACTTCTTGCACCGGCAAAAACCCTCCTTGCAGGCATCGGATCGTGATTTAAAGATTACCCGGTTGGATTTATTTATCTTTTTCCCATAAGGACATGAGGGCCTATGAAAACGGAGGGTTTTGCGATTGCCAACATAATAAGGTTCGGGCCTGACCGGCGGAATTGACCATATACCACGCCCGGCATCTATGGCCTCTCTCTGTGCATTAAGCAATTTTTTACTGAAAGGCGATCCTTTCTCAGAAAAACACACAAAGGCAAGGCCCTCGCGGACAAGAATTTCATTGACCATTCGACCATCAGGGAGAAACACATAGGCCAACATCCGGCCAAAGCGATCCCTCTTTTCATTATCCTGGACCAGCCTGACAAGCCTGCCCTGGACCAGTTGCCTGTTACGCTTGGTGGCTTCCCATCCCAAGGGCTCTCCGGGTTTGTCCTTATTGTTGTGAGGTATCTCCGGAGAATTAATCCCCCTATAGCGTACCTTTGTTCCTTTTTTGA
Source organism: uncultured Thermodesulfobacteriaceae bacterium (assembly GCA_964646435.1). Classification (GTDB taxonomy): domain Bacteria; phylum Desulfobacterota; class Dissulfuribacteria; order Dissulfuribacterales; family UBA3076; genus UBA3076. The sequence goes on along the minus strand of CAZYEJ010000024.1, from coordinate 24,987 downwards.
GGACTATTGTGTCTCCATCAATGACGTAGCGCACAAAAACGCTTTTCTCTGCAAAACAAAATTCTATGGAGGCAAGGAACCAGATGCTCACCAGAACAACTGTCATTATGGACGATCCGGCCCTTATTCCCATATTCAAGCCCCCCCCTCTTATAGGCAATGTTGAATGTTGAATGCTAAATGCTGAATTGTGGAAAAAGATTTATTAGACATATACCCACATAGGCAATGTTGAATTGTGAATGTTGAATTGTGAGTTGTGGAAAAAAATTTAAAAGACATTACCTTAATTCAAAATTCAACATTTAAAATTTGTAACCGTTCACGGGGTCACAACGCCCGTTTTACCACAACCTACCGAACTGTAAGAGTTCACAGGGTGCTGCAGATGCGAGGCGGAGGATACGCAGACGTACTTCCTGTACTTCAAGTGCCCGACAACAAAGCAGATGCGGTGCCCTGTGAACTCTTACCAAAATTTATTGTAAGACGCCGCAAGGCCTCCAGATATCGCTGACGGGTCTTTTCTGCGATATCTGCAGGAAAATCAGGTCCTGGTGGCTTTTTATCCCACAAAATGGACTCCAGGTAGTCTCTCACAAACTGCTTATCAAAGCTCGGCTGTGATCTGCCTGGGCTATAGTCCTCAGCAGGCCAGAATCTGGAAGAATCAGGGGTCAAAACCTCGTCAATCAGTATAAGCTCTCCGCCGGATATGCCGAGCTCAAACTTTGTATCAGCAATTATCACTCCTCTTTCTCTCGCATAATCTGCCGCTATTTTGTAAAGCCTGATGCTGATATCCCTGGCCTTTTCGGCAACATCTTTGCCAAGCAGCTTCCTGACCTGTTCAAAGCTTATGTTTTCATCGTGAGAACCAACATCAGCCTTGGTGGAAGGCGTGAATATGGCATCCGGGAGCTGCTGCGACTCAAGCATCCCTTCAGGTAGTTTGATACCACATACAGAACCTGTCCGGAGATAGTCTTTCCAGCCGGAGCCGGCAATATATCCCCTGACTATACACTCAACCGGCAAAGGCTTTGCCTCTTTGACCAACATGCTCCGGCCCTCAAGGGACTTTGAAAATGGTTTCAGCTCTTCCGGAAACTGAGTTACATCTGCCTGAACCAGATGATTCGGCACCAGGTCTTTCAATTTCTCAAACCAGAACAAAGACATCTGAGTGAGGATGCGACCCTTTCCCAATATGGGCGTGGGGAGAACAACATCAAAGGCAGAAAGACGATCCGTTGCTACAATCAGCAGGTACCCCCCAACTTTGTAAATATCTCTTACCTTTCCCCTGTGCAACAAATGAAGGCCGGGGAAATCCGTTTCGAATAGGGACATTAATTTATCTCCAGTTAACAATATATAAACCAGACTAGCCAATAAATAGAGATGTGGCAATCATCCTGTGTGCTGTTTTCTATCTGTACACAGCAAAAATATCTCCACACTCTCCGGCCTGGAACTCTTTGGCTTGACCACACGAACTGACCTGAAACTCTCTCTGCATTTATCCCTAAAGGAAGGGAAATCCTCCCCCTGAAATACCTTGCAAAAAAAGGTGCCCCCTGGTTTCAGCAACTCTCCTGCCAAAACTAAAGCTCGCTCTGCAAGAGCTATAGACCTGAAGTGATCCACATCCTTGCGGCCGGTTGTCTTGGGGGCCATATCGCTAAGCACAACGTCGAAATAAGGGGAAATCTCTCTGAGCTTTGAGGCCTTGAGATCATAGACATCTCTCTGCAACAGGCAGATATTATCTGCCATTACACCAGGCTTTTGGATATCAACTGCCACAACCAGGCCCTTCGGCCCTGCCACTCCGGCTGCATACTTTGACCAGGAGCCTGGATATGCTCCAAGGTCCAAAACGGTCTGACCCGGCTTCAAGAACCGGTATTTCTTCTGGGCCTCTTCCAGCTTATAGACCGAACGGGCCGGAAAACCCTGCTTCTTGGCCTTTTTAAAATAATAATCCTGGACCTTTTTCACCTATGAGCCATCACCTATGAGCTATTTTCACAGTAATCATGGGCGCATTCATATGTTGGGGGACCTAAATTTAGTAATGAACGTCGAACATCGAACGTTGAATGGGAAAAGATGAAGAAACAGAAATAGCTGTTGAATGTTCGGTATTGGGTGTTTGTTTTTTCATTCGATGTTGGACGTTCGATGTTCATTTTTTAGAACAACCATCAATAATTTCCGCCAAGTGTAACACCCTGGGACCCCCGGTTTGATGAGCAGTCCCTGCCCTCCACTGCAGCAGACATCCTGAGCATGTGGTAACTACAGTAGATGCGCCTGTCCTTTCCCATGCAGAAAGCCTCTTCTCGAAAATCTTCCAGGCAAGCTCAGGATTTCCAATACTAAAAAGCCCCCCCTGTCCACAGCATGCATGAGACATTGGCCTGAAGTCATCTGAGAACATCCTGTCCAGGAGCCCTTCGCTTTCCCCCACACCGCCCAGATCGAAACGTTGGTGACATGGAGCATGATACGTCACTGTGACCGACCTGTCCCTTGACTTTTTGAGAGGTAATACCTTTAGCTCAACTACAAGCTGGCTGAATTCCCTGACCTTATCTGCCAAATTGCAGGCAACTTCTTTTTTTGGGTCTTTTTCACTGAACAATTTTGGCCATTCTTTAATCATGGAGGCACAGGCAGCGCATCCGGTAACGATAAAATCCGCCCTTGCCTTTTCAAAGACCTTAAGATTTTGAAGCACGAGTTCCTTTGCTGTTTCCTGCGCACCTGCTGACCATGCAGGCATACCGCAGCACCCCTGTCCCAAAGGTACCAGCACCTTACCCCCTAAACACCGGATCATGGCCTCAGCCACCTCCGGATAGAGGTAGTTCTGAACGCATCCCAGGAAAAGGGCTATTCTGGGTCCAGGCCCGGAATCAACCCCACGACTCGGATCAAGCAACCTGAAATGCCTTCTGGAAAGGGCCGGGTTTTGCGCAAGAGAGGGCATTTCAAAATGTGGAGGCTTTTCATCCCGTGAAGCCCGGCCTGCAAGGCCAAGCAGACGCCAGATAAGGCCGCTTGTGCCGGGAATACCGGCAAGGAGCTTTGCCAGCAAGGGAGTCAGTCTGCGACTTTTGAGGATATCCCATAGCCACCATGGAGCGGAAAGCCCTTTGGCGCAGCTTGCCCCCCTGGCACTTCTGACCAGGACATTTAACTCCACCCCGGCAGGACATATGTAACCACAGGCCCCGCACTGAAGACAATCTTTTAAGGTCTCAAGCACCTTGAACGGGAGCACATTCTTTTCGGGATCTTGGCCTTCAGGAGTGGAACTTGGGCCTTTGCCGATGTCCGCAATAAGTCTGTATTTTCCCCTGGGGGAAAAGCGCTCATGTCTGGTTACGTCATATACCGGGCACACAGAGAGGCATGCACCGCACCTGACGCATCTGGCTCCGGCACCACTTCCATCACCAGATAACCGGCCTTCAGTTTTTCGAAGATCATTCAGGCTCTCTTACCTCCGAAACAGGGTAAGCGTTCACAGGACACCGCATCTGCTTTGTTGTCGGGCACTTGAAGTACAGGAAGTACGTCTGCGTACCCTCCGCCTCGCATCTGCAGCACCCTGTAAACGCTTACAGTACGATGGATTGCGGTAAAAACGGGCGTTGTAATCACGTGAACGGTTGCGAAACAGGTTTTGTCCACTCTCGTGCCCTCTCCATCAACTTATTCCTTCACTGGTCCTTGGTTTTTCGGTAAACCCTGAACCTTTGAACCCTGAACCCCTGAACGGTTACCAAGATATTTCTGCTTTAACTTTTTTATTCTCATTATTGCGGCTTCATCCACGGGAAGCCTTGCCTTTAGCTGATGCAGTTCATTATTCAACCCCTGTATGCCTCCCTCGGAATTGAGTTTCACCAGAGCTTTTCCTACTGACTTTCCTTTTGGATGACCTCTCAGAAGATAGGTGCTTCCTATTTTTAATGGTTGATAACGCCGTTTACCCGGACCACTTCCGATAATAACATCTATACCATCAACAGTGCTTGCCAGCTTCCTGTCCTCAAACTCACCAAGGTTGGACAACAACACTATTACATCGACCCTGTTCTTAAGCTCAGGGACCAGGGACTTAAGTCGAACAGAGGGATCGAGCACCTCTACACTATCTGCCTTGATCCTCTGGTTCAACTCAGGAGACGTTACGGCAAGGACGCCTACTTTCGTACCATTAACATCAAATATTCCATAGGGCTCAAATACGGCCTTACCCTTGTAACGCAGGTTTGAAGATAAAGGCCTCAAACCCCTTTTCTTGGTCTCTTCCAGCAAAAACATAGTTGAGCCTGCAAGATCTCTTTTGCCTACGCAAAGGGCCTTGTAACCCATATCACGGTAAAAATCCAAAAGGAGCCCTGCATTGGCAATTACTGCTTCTGAAGGTGCTGCTTCATTTCTGAAAAGAAAATTACCAGCGTCTAAAAAAAGGATGTTGTCATGGTTCTGAACATTATCACGGATCCACCGGACCCGCCGGGCGATTCCCCCGATCTCCTTTCCCCCTCAACCGAAACACGGATCAAGATAACCCAGGGTATTCCCGGTATAAAACAGAGTAAATTCCTTTGTGAGCTCCGGGAAATCCGCCAAGGCCGGTCCGGCTGCAAAAAAAGATACAAGAAATATAAATAAAACAAAAACCATTATATTTCTGATCCTGTTTATCATAAATGCTCCATTATTTGAAATTTTCTCCAAGCAACTGCCTCATCCACCAACTCGCCCAGTGTTCTTTTAAAATGGCATCGGCAAGGGCCTTGGCCCCTTCTGATTTTAACCTGTTCTTGACACAGGGTATCCAAAGTGCTGCATCACTGCTCCCAGTGTCCAGATGTTCTTTAAGAGAAAGTAACATATCGAGCTGATCCGCGTCATGGGCCAATACTGACTCTGTTGTCTTACAGTCCCTGAGCTCTGACAGCAGATCCACTACCTCTTCACCGCCTGGAAGTCCTTGAGTCATTTCTGTTATTGCTGATTTTTCATCTATAGTCACATACCGTTTGTGTACTGCGTTAGCATCCCCGGTCCTGGCCTCGGGGAGATCATGCACCAGGCAAATCTTCAAGAGTCTTTCCATATCCACTCCGGGGACATCTCTTGCCAGCATCATAGCGCTCAGGATCACACCAAACGTATGGGCAGCCACTGATTCCCTGCCCTTACCCAAAAACGGATAGCCTGTTCTCCAGGTATGCTTGAGCATTGACCCTTCAAAAAGAAAACGGGCTGTCCTACCCCAATTTATCTCTTTATCATCCATTGTCACTCCATTGAAATTAAACGAAAAATAAGCGTCTCCAGCAGCACTCTGTGGGAAACCTGACCTCCTTTGAACTCAAGATCTATTTCGGCCATAGAAGCCAGAAAATCCAGCATCCGGTCCAGATCAAAACCATGTGCCTGCAGGCTCAATTTGTAAAGTGCATATGGATGAGCACCTTTCAACACGGCAGGAAGGGCATCTCCCATGTTTTCCTTTATCTCAGGTAGTATCTGGTCTTTAAAGATCCTGTATTGCAAGTTCTTAATTGTCTGAATACCCGGTCCATATTCAAAAACCGCCCTTAAGATTATCATTTTCCGCAGAAAATTTGCAATGGTCGTAAGTATTGCCAGAGGATGGATTCCCTGACCCAGCAGATAACTCAGGCTGTTGAGGCATTTGCCCAGGTCCTTTTCGCCGATAGCACCGGTAAGCTTATATAACTCCTCATCCCTGTGCCTTACAACCACCTCGCAGACGTCCTCGGCCTTTATACTGACACTATCTCCCGCCCGAGAAATAAGTTTCTGGACCTCTGTCTTCAGACCCACAAGGTCTTCATGACCAACCCGATCCATAATGGCATCAATGGCCTTAGGCTCTATTTCCTTGCCCTTTTCTCTGATTAAATTCCTGATAAAACTCCTCGCCAAATCCGTTCCGCTTTTGCTATCCTTCTTTTCTTTATCAAGGTCCACTACAGGCCCATGCTTTTTGAGTTCCTTGTAAAAGGAGCACCTTCTGTCCACTACCTCGGATTCGATAATTATAATTGCGCGGGACGGATCGGCCCTCTGGGCAAGCCAAGAAAGAAAGCGATCTCCCGAGCCTGTATGTATAGGCTCTATACATTTCAGGTCTTCACCATGATCTTCAAGGAATTCTGAAAAATTCTCAATGCGTAAATCCTTAGGCCAACCCAGAACCTCTTTCATCTGCCCTGAAGAAAGCCCTATGAGCTCCTTTGGATCTATCTTCAAATCAGAAAAAATCCTGGAAATGAGTTCCTTCGCCCGATCATCATCACCTGCTTCAATGGCCGCCAGTGTCTTTTTCCATCTGGTCTTTGTAGTATCTGCAGATACCAGTAAGGGCAAATCCTGTACTAAAATCACTTTGCGCCCAGGAAAAAAACCTCTGGTCTCTAAAAGCTCAAGCAACCTGCCCTCTGAAAAAAAATCAGGAGATAAAACCTCGAAGTTGAAATCTCTCGCCTCTTCAGGCATCAGGCAATCTATTAATTTATTTATCTGAGGATGGATAATGGGCCTGTCACCTATAAACAGATAGACAGGATATACATCCCCTGCCTCTGCCTTCTTAATGACCTCTTTGACCTGGCTGAAATATTTTTTCGATGTAAGATTCATATTTAAAGTGCCTAAAGATTTGCGACCTGTACAATTAGATGTTGGACTTACTGTTACGAAAAAAAATATCACGAAAGCACGAAAGATTGAAAACACGAAAAGAATGTCAGTAACTGGGATGGTTCCATAGTATGTGATGACTTTAGGTGTCCCAGCTCAGACAACCACCCCCAGTAACTTGTTTTTCATGCCTTGTTTCGTGTTTTCGTCCTTTCGTGTTTTCGTGATGGGTTTTGAATAGTTTCTTACCCGCACAAGGTTAAAAATTTATAGGTTGGATAGAGTGAAGCGAAACCCAACGTTTTGAGCCATATTCAATATTGTGATCTTGGGTTGAAGACCGTAACCCAACCTACCTGGCTACCTTGCTTCCATAGCAGATTGAGTTTCAAGGGTTTCAAATTCAATCTTTCGTGTTTGTGTAATACGATGGGAAGCATCGAGAATCTCCAAAGAAATCAAATTTCCTTCACGATCGTAGTCCAAAATCACACCTGGTTTATCTTCGTCGCTTTCAGCAACAGAAATCCCTTCTTTGAAAATTACACTTAGCGTATCTGTCCTGGGATCATAGGATACTTTCATAAGTCCTCCCTCCAGTATTTTTCTATCTTGCTTGTTTTATATACTGTCACTACTTCCTGAGGATGTCTGTCTATATCCATGAATACGCGAACCAAATACTGTTTTTCAGTTCCGTACATGGAAATGCGAGACTGCATTACACTCCGGCCATTTCTTACCTCCCATTGCTGTTCAGGGTTTTCGATTACTCCAACTACTATCGCTTCACTCAAGGCCCGCCGTTTTATTTCAAATCGTGCATGTTCGGTGAAAACATAACTAGTCATCATTACCTTAGCTTGGTTTCATAACAGGTTGGGTTGGATTAAGGCATTATCACCCATGAAGAACTTCATACAATCTTTTGCCTCTTCAGGCATCAGGCAATCTATTAATTTATTTATCTGAGGATGGATAATGGGCCTGTCACCTATAAACAGATAGACAGGATATACATCCCCTGCCTCTGCCTTCTTAATGACCTCTTTGACCTGGCTGAAATATTTTTTCGATGTAAAATTCATGTTTAAAGTGCCTAAAGTGTAACTTCTCAACAAGTCCGGACAAATCATATTTTGCGACTATCCAATGGATTCCGGCTTTCGCCGGAATGACAGGCGCTCGCACCCAATCGTCATTCCCGCGAAGGCGGGAATCCAGTGACTGGTACCCATACCTATTGAGAAGTTACCCGCGTGTAATTTCTTCCGCAATCATTTCAGCCTGCTTTAAAACCGTCTCGGTTGCCAATTTCTGCATGTCCGGCGGGTAGCCATACTGCCGCAAAGTCCTCTTGACAATAATCTTCAATTTAGCCTTTACGCTTTCCTTGATTGTCCAAAAGCCCCATCTCCTGAGGCTCTTTATCCATCTCTTGGATATCTTTTCCTAAGGCGATCAGCTCTTCGATGACCTCCGCAGCCGTAATGATCTTGTTGTGATACCTCTTGATGAAATTTTCCAGCATTTCCAATAAGGATTTCCCCTGGATCAAGTTCTTTTTGATCCTCGCCCTTATCTCGTCATTCAACAGTTTCTTCAAGACTTCCAGGGCAATGTTCTTATGCTCCATATTTTTTACTTCCAGAAGGAACTCTTCTGAAAGTATGGAAATATCGGGTTTTTTGATTCCAGCGGCATCAAAGACATCGATGACCTGCTCAGTCACCAATGCCTTATCAATGACCTGCCTGATCGCTGTTTCCATTTCCTCATCCGTTTTGCCGGCACCCGTGCTGTCAAATTTCGCCAATCGAGATTTTACCGCCTGAAAAAACGAGACCTCATCTTTGACATCCATTGCCTGCTCGTGGGAAATGGCAATGGAAAAAGCCCGGGACAAGGCGGTCACTTCATTGATGTATCGTTTTTTGCCATTTTCCAAACCAAGAATATGTTCTTCCGCGGCAAGAATAAGAGAAAGTTTTTTACCTGTGTCAGCTTCGAAGTATTCTTCATAGGCAAAACGGTGAAACATTTGAGAAACAACTTCCAGTTTCTCCAGCATCATTTGAACCGCTTTTTCCTGTGCAATTGCCGGATCACCTTTTCCACCGCTGTCCGAATAAAACGACAATGCTTTTTTCAGGTCCGAGGCAATGCCAAGATAATCAACAATAAGTCCGCCGGGTTTATCCTTATAGACACGATTCACCCGCGCAATGGCCTGCATCAAATTATGGCCTTTCATTGGCTTGTCTATGTAAAGCGTATGCATACAAGGTACATCAAAACCCGTCAGCCACATATCCCGGACAATGACCAGTTTAAGTTCATCTTCCGGGTCTTTCATCCTATCGGCTAATGCTCTGCGCTGATTTTTGGTAGTATGATGTCTGGAAATTTCAGGGCCGTCAGAGGATGCGGATGTCATCACCACCTTAATAACGCCTTTTTTCAGGTTATCACTGTGCCATTGTGGTTTGATATTGATGATTTCCTTGTATAAGTCAGCAGCAATCCTGCGGGACATGGTAACAATCATGGCCTTGCCTTCAAACACTTCCTGCCGCTGTTCAAAATGATTGATAATATCCTGAGCAACCTGTCTTATCCGGTCTTCACTGCCGATGAGCGCTTCGAGTTGCGTCCATTTTGCCTTAGCCTTTTGTATTTCGGTAAGGTCGCCCTGATCAAGCTCATCATCCAGTTCGGCAACAAGCTTTTTGCCTTCTTCACTCAAGTTGATTTTCGCCAGTCTGCTTTCGTAATAGATTGTAACCGTTGCCCCGTCCTCAACAGCCTGGGCAACATCGTAAACATCAACATAATTTCCAAAGACGGCCGGGGTATTCACGTCGATGCTTTCAATGGGCGTGCCGGTAAAACCGAGATAGGTTGCGTTGGGCAGGGCATCCCGCAAATACTTGGCAAACCCGTATACAACCTTTTTACCGACCACATTGCCGTCCTTGTCCTTGTCATCTGTGGTCTTGGCCTTAAAGCCATACTGGGTCCGGTGGGCTTCATCGGCAATAACAATGATATTTTTACGCGGCGAAAGGGTTTCGTAAACATTGCCCTCCTCAGGCTGAAACTTCTGAATGGTGGTAAAAACCACCCCACCCTTCCTGTCCCCCATGGGTTGGGAATCCACCCCGGAAAGGCCGTAGCTCGCGGGTGATTCCCTCACCTCAAACCCGCCCGGCATCTCTCTTTTTCTTTCACTGTAGCCCGACGCCCGCAGGGTCGATTCCACTGCCCTGTTGACCGCATAGTATTGGTGATAGGATACGAGTTTTTTCACCGTCTGGACAGAGATAATCCCGGTTTCCTTGTCCTCTTTTTTGTTTTTTTCAAAAACGATGAAATGGCGGATGAGATCCAGCAGGATTTTCTTGTCAAGTATGCCCTTGATCAAGGTTTCCAACTGTCCGATGAGCGGCGAGGCTTCCACCTTGCCGTCGGCGGTTTTCCAAGCCATGAAACGGGTGAATCCGGCGGAAATGGAACCGGCTTTGGCTTCCAGGCCATCAGAAATAATCATTATGCCGTTATAGGTGAACAGGCCGGGGATGGCCTGCTTGTGAGTTTGAAGCTGCTTGAAGGCCGATTTGACCGTGGCGTTTTCATCAACTGGGTTTTTCAGTTCGATGACTACCAGGGGCAGGCCGTTGACAAACAGGACCACATCCGGCCGCTTGTTTACGTTGTTTTCGATCACCGTGAACTGGTTGGCTACCAGAAAATCATTGTTCTCCGAATTCTTGAAATCAACAAGCCAGACCAGGTCGCCCCGGCTGTGCCCCTTTTTCTGGTAACTGACCTTGATTCCTTCGGTCAGCATCCGGTGGAAGGCTTCGTTGTTGGCAATCAGTTCGGGAGAATTGAGCCTTCGAATCTGCTTGATGGCGTCTTCCCGGATATCTGCCGGAATAGACGGGTTGATCCTGCCGACCGCTGCTTGCAACCGCTCAAGGAGCAGCACATCTTCAAAGGATTCTCTTTCCGGGGTCTCGCTGTCCGGAGCAATGGAAGGAGCGTAGATATATTGGTAGACGGATTTTTCAAGCAGTTCGATGGTGAATTTTTCGATTTCCGATTCGGTGATTTTAGTCATGCTCATTTCCATCGTCTTTATTTTTATCTAAAAGAATTTTGACTTCACGATCAAAATCGGAAATGTACTTTTTATCCTGATCTTTCCTGAAAATTTCATATTCCTTATGCGCCAGAGCTAAAGCAACTTCATGGCTAATTGAACCGGCATTGGTCAGGATGTCATATTCGCTGAACTTTAAAAAGGCATTCAGCTTTTCAATCCAGTCTTTCATATACATTGGAATATTACGAACAGCCTGTAATTCCGCATAATCAAGATACATCGTGACAATGCGGTTCAAATGGTCAAGTTCATGTCTGTCCAGATAGTTTTTTGCAATTGAAACATCGGCGGGCATGATTTTTCCGCCTGCACCTTTGCGCCATGATGTTAATCCCATATTGGGCTTTGCGCTATCTGCTCGTTTGGCGACTATTTCGGCGGCAGTTTGCCCGGTAATAGCAAAGTGCAGTTTGTTCTGGACAGTTGCGAAAAATTGTTTTGTGTCTTCCGCTTTAGCAGAATAATCGATAGAGGTTGCATAGAGATCGGTAATTTTCTGATATGCCATCCGCTCGCTGGAACGGATATCACGGATCTCTTCGAGCAGATCATCAAAATATCGCGTACTGAAACGGGAACCATACTTGAAACGGTCGCTGTCAATTGCAAATCCTTTGTGAATATATTGTTGAAGAATGGTGATTGCCCATTGCCTGAATTGTGTGCCACGTTCTGAATTTACCCGGTAACCTACGGCAATGGTTGCTTCCAGTGAATAAAATTTTGTCTGATATTCCTTACCATCTTCGGCAGTGTGTGCAAAAATTGCACATACTGAATCTTCCTGCAACTCGTTGGAAGAGAATATATTCTTAAGATGCTTGGTAACAACGCTACGGTCTACATCAAAAAGTTCTGCCATTCTTTTTTGAGGCATCCAGATATTTTCATTAGCGTACAGCACCTCAATATTGACTTTTCCATCAGGCGTTTGGTAAACGGTTATCTGATTGTCGAGGATTTTTTTCTTTTTCTTCATCTCAATGTTCCTCTCAGCTTTTTCCTGTCTGACAGTGAATTACACGAAGAAAAGATTTGACCAAAGTGCATTTTTTGCACATTGCTTTTTTCTTCTAATTCATCGCTGGCAGTATGTTCCAAAATGGAACTAACTGAATCTTCCTGTAATTCACCGGAATCAAAGATATTTTTCAAATGCTTGGTGATGGCTGGACGCTGAACCCCATACAACTCCGATATTGCCTTTTGTGTCAGCCAGATGGTTTCATCCTGAAGAAATACTTCAACATTTACCTTTCCATCGTTTCCTGTGTAGAGAAGGAAGTTTGACTGTTTAGCAGGCAAATTGTTTTTCATTGCACGATCCTTTTCGGTATATCGCACTCAGACAGGTCCGGTGCAATGAATGGGACGTAGATGTATTGGTATCTCTGCTTTTCAAGGAGTTCGATGGCGAATTTTTCAATTTCGGATTCGGTGATTTTAGTCATTGATTTATTTTTTCCATTCCTCAACTATTTTCGCAAAATCAACTTCTTTCCACTGCTCTTGCCAAATTTCTATGTATTCAATATCATTTGATGACGGTTTGTATTGATCGCATTTATCTATTTTAACAATACAAGGCATTTCAATAGACTCTCCAATAAGTAATGCCTCACCTGTTTTTAACGAAGGTAAAGTATCAGTCATATTGCCCATAGAATCAGGCAGCAACCTTCTTACATAATTTTGGTCATCTGGATTTGTCAAGCGCATTGCGATAAAAGTATTACATTGCGAAAAAATGGTTTCGGATATTTCCGATGGTCTTTGACTGATAATACCAAGTGTTATACCGTATTTTCTTCCCTCTTTGGCAATCCTTTCAATTGCATTCTTTGATGCTCCAAATTTGGCCAACTCGCTTTTTGGAACATACTTATGAGCTTCTTCATAAACCAATAAAAGCGGCGTTTCGCAAATTTTCTTTTGGCCATCTAAATATTTTTTATAGTAAAAACCGATGACATGCTAAATCTCCTATTGTAAAATTTGCTGTAATTCCGAAAGTTCAGAAATTTCAATATTTACTATATCAATATCAAATGCGAACTCAATTGTGGTTATACGATAAAATTGATAGATCTTCTTTGTACATTCTAAATTACAGCCAAGCATTGCCTTTAACTCATCTTCATTGCTAATAAACTTTATCGAGACTTCATTTTCAATGGTTGATTTCACTTTAAGGCTTTTTATCTGAAAATCAGAATCCATAAAGTCATAACTATCTTTGATTATATTATTTTCAGCGATTAACTCAATTTTCAATCTTTTAAGATTATCTTTAGAAATATTTATAAAATAGATATAAGGAACTCCAGACTTAATTCCTCGAACAAGCTTCTTATAGAATTTTCTCTTAATGTTAAGAACTGTTGTTTTGATAGCTGAAATATCTTCTAACCCACTTAATTCAATAATAAAAAAGCGTTCCCAATTATCTATGTTTCGATAAGTAAAATAGCGTCTTTTGATTTCGGCAATGTATTGTTGTTTTCCTTTATAAATTCGATAAGCAGAATCAAATACAGTTTTACGGTTTCCAATGATTATTGCTAAAATGTCAGATTTAGTACAAGTCCTATTTTTTATATCCAAATTGTTTGTAACAATTTTTCTCAAATGGCTTGCAATACTGCAAATGACTTTGAAAAATGTAGTTCAAAATTTGAAAGAAAACCATCTTTTATAGGCTTGGTAAAATCATCCTTTTTATTTCCTAAAATTCTATCTAACTCACTACTTGTAAGATTTCTCTCTTTATCTTCAACGTCATTAAAATAACAGTACAAATAATACTGCTTTGTTGAAAATTTTTGATACTCATTTATAAGTTGAATAACAGGCTCTTTTATCTTTGCTGGAGTGTATTGTTGTGCCTCTTTGTATTTCACCTGCATTACAAAATCGTTTGTATTTATATCTTGAATTTGTTCAAGACAAATAGGAGTGGTATCATCTGCATTGAATAATTCCAGAATAGTTTTGTCTATTTGAAATTCAAATCCCTTAATTGCATAGTAACCGCCGTCAGACATTGCACAACTCCATTTCGACCCTCACCTCACCGCTCATTAGTTTTGGAAGTAATGTATCCCTAATGGCTTCAAGTAATTTTATTTGATTGCAATTCTCAATAACTTTATCGTTTAATGGCTTTGCTTCATTCTCAAACTTTTCTATTAAATCTTCTGGCGCAAGGACAGTTTCCATTTGCTGGAAGTCAGTTTTACCAATCGAGCCAAATACAGTTCCTTCATCATTGAATTTTCGAATTTCATCCATCAATGAACGTAACTTAAAATAAGTATAGGTGTAAAAGCTGTTATTATGTTTATAGTGAAAAGTGGCAACTCCACGCCCAATACAGCACTCTTTTTGGGCCATATTTTGTGCCCCTATAGGTGCTCTAACACTTATCAATGTATCATTTAGATATGCCAATCGTTTAGGTTCTGTTGTATAAACTCGCTCTTCTGGAAACCTGAAACCAAAATCAGCATTCCCTTGGAACATTGGCATTCCAATTCTTTCTTGATTATAGGAACTCCCCGGAGGTGACTGGCCCATTGTAAAATCAAACTCATCAGGAAAAACACCTTCCTCCCACCCCTCATCCGCTTCCTCCACAAACCACTGCCTGAAAAGTGTTTCTGCCATGGCTTCAAGGGTTTTGTTCTGGTGGTGGAGCAGGTCTATTTTATCATCGAGACTGGAAAGGACTGAGGTGATGGCTTTTTGCTCGGGGAGAGGGGGTGTGTTTATGGTAATTCCTTTTAGCCCCCTTATGGTAAGGGCAGGTTGGGTAGAACCGATAGAAACCATATCTAATTCGCCTTTCCCGACAGGCGAAATAAGCCAATAGTATAGAAATTGATTTAGCAAAGAATTGTTGAAATTCCGAAACCAAGTCAAATTTCCATCTTTGAAATAGAATTTCTCGTCTTTTTGAACTACGTAAGGTATTCCCAAAGTACCAACGGATGTTAGTAACATATCACCTTCTATGGGAACACCGAATTTTTCCTTAATGTCGTTATATTTTTCAATTGAGATATGTAATTCAGTTGAAATTGCTTTGCCATTATGCTTTTCTATAACTTCTTTTGAACGATAAAAGGGGATACCTACAGGAACATATTCTTTGTAAAAAATCCTTTTACTTGAGCCAATATCAACAAGCTCACAAAGTTGCTTTTCATCCCACTCACCCATTATTTTTCACCTTCCCCAAATTCTCAGCAATCAGTAAGATTCCAGCCTGCTTTTTAAACCCGTCGAATTCGACGGGTTTAAAATCAGGATTATTGAGCATTTCCCAAATACCGAGAAACTCGATGGTGTTTCGGTTTCTAATCCAATTTCGAATTAAATCGTCCGTTCTTTCTGCGTTTTTATGCCTGGCAATATCCGTTATACAGATATAGTCTTCTTCACTATGTGAATATACTGTTATTTCAGTTCCTTTGACTTCAATTTTAGCCATTTTTTACCTCAATTTTTCCGAGATTTTCCAGAATAAGCTTGTTCAGTCTGACCTCCTCCTTCAACTGCTCCTCAAACTCCGCTTTCAGTTTGCCAAACCGTTCATTAAAATCAAAATCATCCTCATCATCCGGCAAGCCCACATACCGGCCCGGCGTGAGCACATAATCCAATTCCTTAACCCTTTCAATGGAGGCGGAATTGCAAAACCCTTTGACATCTTCATAATCCCCGTTCGGATTGCGCCAGTTATGATAGGTCTCAGCGATGGTGGCGATATCCTCCGCTGAAAACTCTCGTGTTCTGCGGTTGATCAGATGCCCCATATTGCGGGCATCGATAAAAAGAATTTCATCTGTGCGGTTGCGAAACTTGCCATTGGCTTTATTCCGGCTCAAAAACCACAGGCTGGCGGGTATCTGTGTATTCAAAAACAGTTTGGCGGGCATATTGACAATACAATCCACCAGGCGGGCTTCAATCAATTCTTTGCGGATATCTCCCTCACCGGATGTTTTGGAGGTCAACGACCCTTTTGCGAGAACAAAACCGGCCTGACCGCTGGGGCTTAAGTGGTACAAAAAGTGTTGTATCCACGCATAGTTGGCGTTTCCGGTGGGCGGTGTGCCGTATTTCCATCTGCCGTCTTTTCTGAGGAGATCACCGCCCCAGTCACTGTCATTAAAGGGCGGATTGGCGATCACATAATTGGCTTTTAAATCCTTGTGGCTGTCATTTAAAAATGAACCTTCGTTGTTCCATTTTATCTGGGAACTGTCGATACCCCGGATCGCCAGGTTCATCTTGGCCAGCCGCCAGGTGGTATAATTACTCTCCTGCCCGTAAATGGAAATGTCATTCACCTTGCCCTGGTGATCGGCGACGAACTTTTCCGACTGCACAAACATGCCGCCGGAACCGCAGCAGGGGTCAAAGACTCGGCCTTTGTATGGCTCCAGCATTTCCACCAGTAGTTCAACAACGCTGCGCGGGGTATAGAACTGGCCGCCTTTTTTGCCTTCTGCAAGAGCAAACTCGCCCAGAAAATATTCAAACACATGACCGAGCACATCGGCGCTGCGGGCCTTGGCATCACCCAGGGCAATGTTGCCAACCAGGTCAATCAAACCGCCAAGGTTGGTGGGGTCAAGATTGCCCCTGGCAAATACTTTGGGCAGCACATCCTTAAGCAAAGGATTGTCCTTTTCAATGGCATCCATGGCCTCGTCAACCTTCTTGCCGATTTCCGGCAACTTGGCCTTGGACAGCAGGTATGACCACCGGGCCTTTTCCGGCACAAAGAAGACATTTTCAGCCTTGTATTCGTCCTTATCCTCCGGATCTGCCCCGTCATATTCGCCTAAACCACTTTTCAGTTTGTTGAATAATTCCTCAAAGGCGTCGGAGATATATCTAAGGAATATCAACCCCAGCACGATGTGCTTATACTCCGCCGCATCAATGTTCTTCCTGAGTTTGTCGGCAGCCTTCCAGAGCTGTTTCTCCAGCGGTTCTTCCTTGTTATTGTTTTTCTTGGCTTTTGCCATTTATTTCTCCAGTTGTTAATTCCAATATTGATTACACTGCAAAAAGTTGGAGTTGATCTAAGGCTATAACATAAACATATTCGTAATATATAAGTTACACATACGAAACTTATATAGCTATTTCGATGCGGCGGCTCAAAAAGAATTTTTTTCAGTGTAATCATGTATTACATGTCGAAACCGAAAGTCCAAGGGCCAAAAGCAGACGATGGTTTACTTCTTTCATCAGGGTTTCATCTATCTCACCGATAACCCGCGCAACAAGCATTTTATCAAGTAACGCCAATTTATGACATCTGAGAACAGAACGATATTTCAAACCCGTTTTCGAGAAGGAAGGATGCCTTGATTATATAACAAAATCCATTGGAAGGAGTCTGTTTTTTTCAGGCACTACCGAAGAAATAAACAGGCAAAGTACATCATCAAGGCGTTTCAGGAATTCATCAGGGGTAATAATTATTGCCGGACGGACTTTGGCGCCGGATAAATCCGTAAAAGGATATCTTATCAGAACTACACTTCCCCGCTTAACTATGTGTCTCCCCATGTTACCACCTCACCATCTTCAATAGAATAAATGTCCTCCTCCTCACTGCGAAGCCAGTCAAATCCTCCACCATGAAGCACAAGCTCCATAAGTTCTTGAACGGCAATGTCGTCAGTCAGAACTTGGGTACGCTGTAACTTGCGACGCATTAAGATAAATGCGGCAAATGCCTCGATTTCCGTTCGTTCCTGATCCGTCATTTTATCAAGCAATTGATCTATGTTATTATGATTCATAATTTTTCAACCTCCTTATTTAATACATTGACTTTTTTTTGGTACAGATTAACACAGCTTTTTAGATAAAATAAAAAAAATGCTTTAGTGTTAACCTTTCGCGCCTTTTATGTATTTCGTGGTCTTAAAACGTCTTTCAAATTCCGCCCAGACGACCTCGTAATCCTTTTCTCGGTTGCATCGATCAAAAGTAGGTGATGGTGCGCTCAACAGGACCGCCGGGCATGGTATCGTCAATGATATTACGTTCTACTGTGCCGGATTTTATGTCTTTGATGTCTTCCCAACCGATTGGTTCTGTTTTTGGAGGACTTGCGGGGGAAGCCGACGCCAGAAAGTCCTTTTGAGATGGTGAAGACTATTCGGCCATTCTGATCGTACCAAGTGTCGGCTTCATACTGCCGCATTACTGGGAATTGTACACGATATATAGTTTTCAACTCGTCGAGCGTAAGGCCAATTGCTATTGCAGTAAGGACGTCTATTTCAACCAAGGCATGGCGACGAAGGTAATCGGTGCTTAAAGCATATTCTTTATTCCATTTCTTAGTAAGGTTTGAATAGAATAATTTAGGGAGCCGAATATCTTTTTTTACCCACTTGTCTTTCATGAAACAATCACTCCAACACCTCTCCCACATTTCCGCATAATCACTTGTCAAACTGTTTAATATTAGCACCCGAATCAAGATAGCATCACTTTTGTTATTGTTTAAAATCAAGGAAGATACTATGTTTTTAGCGAAGCGGCGCAGCTTTCCACCTATGCGGTTAGCTTTTAGGCTTACGCCCAATAGTTGGGAATGCCAATCATTTCAACAAAATAGAAATGGCTTTTTTTGCGCATAGACAAACAATAAAATGTGTAGTTTCAGCCGGTTACAGAAATCGTTAATCTAACCGCACGGGTCGAATTTTTTGGTTCTGTCTGTAATTTTCAAAAACGGCACGGCTTTGCCCAGTCCCTCTCAAGCGGCTTGTTCGCTATTCTATGTTCAATATATTTTTAGCTTCTTCAAAGCTAACTGAGGAAGCATTTTGTTCTTCTTGTTTTGCTTCACGCAGGATACGAAGATCATTATAACATTCGAGTTCTTCCTGCATTTTTAAAAAATCTTCGTATGGAAGAATCACAAATTCTTTTTTGCCATTTTTTTCGAGTACTTGTGGACTCATTGAGACCATAATGACCCTCCTTTATTTATAGGCATCCTTACGATGGCGAATCCGATAAATGATTATTTATTCTTCCTCTTAGCCCACCCGGCATCTTTTTAATCTGCTTAAAAATATGTGCTAATTGAGGCTTAGAGATTTTCCTGCAATCTTTCAAAGCTCTTGGCTTGAATTCAATTTTATATTTCATTTGTTTACCAATGCCCGAAAGTTATTATTTTGATAGCGTACGCTACGCTTCACCAGCCGATAGAGCCAACCGGGGCTGCGCAATAGCGAGTTTTATGATACCTTTGTCAAAAACGAAAAAAGCCATGGCTTTCCCGGTCTGAGTGCAAGCGTTGGTTCGGCGTAGCTGAAATCTATATTTGCATCTTAAGAGTGAGGATATCCTTCATTAGGCTAAAATGATTGTCCAGTGAATAAATTTCACAATTATTTTGTTTTGCGTTTTGGGCAATTATTAAATCTGGTATACCAACACCATTCAATCCATTTTTGAGGCATTTGTATTGATACTCAATGATTTGGCCCCAATTAATGGACAAATTCAACCTGTTGATATTTAGCAATAAATTGGTCAATTTTCTTTGCTTTCGAACTTTTAGGAAGGGTATCAGCTCTGCCAGAATTAGATCATTTGTTACAATGAGATTTTCATCAATCAAGAAATCAAGTTTTTCAGAATTATTTCCACTCCTGAAATACTCAACCCATACTGAAGTATCGACTAATACTGACATTGACGCGCTCTGATTGTGTTTAAATCAATGTCCAAATCGACTTTTCCTTTAAATTCTTTTAACTCCGCAATTTTTGATTTTCTTATTAATTCTTCCAAGGCAATGATGATGACTTTGGTTTTTGTCTTAATATGGGTGGCTTTCATAGCCTCATCTAATAAATCTGTAGGTAAATCAAGCGTTGTTCTCATAATCGGCCTTCCTTATCTTTTATGCATAAAAATATCAAATTGTGCATAAGGTGTCAAATTTTACATACCGAACGCTCAACATAACCGGCGGCAAAAAGCAGAGCGACGAAGGAGTGGAACTTTTTGCCGCCCGAGTTGATGCTATTGTTCAAGTAAGCCGCTATCGCGGCAGAAGTGACATCCACCTTTCCCCAGCCTTTAACTTTAACTATCTGCATTTATACACTTTTCAACAAACTGCTACAATGCCTCTCCAAATCAATATTATTCATACCGGAAGAAAGGAGAGGCACCAGGGCAGCGCTGCAAACACCTTGGTACAAACAAAACAGTAGAAGCCCTTCAGTAACACGTTTGGCAGAAAGACTGGATTGAACGCGCCCACAAATCCATACGCCGAGGCATGCCCCCCACATAAAGAAGAGGCGCTTAATTGGCTCAGGCAATAACTCCCTGGGATGAATCTTTACCCAACATGCTCTTTTCCAGTTCAACTCTTGTCTTTGGCAGACTTGCCGGATATTTGTTCTGGAGGAATTCTAATAGCTTTTCCCGTACCAGACAGCGGAGGTCCCAGGCCTTTGGTGAATCAGCCGCGCTGACCAAGGCCCTTACTTCAACAGTCTGTTGAGTTGCATCAGTAACCTGTACGCCACACACTTTTCCATCCCATAGATCAGAGCCCTTGACTATCTTTTGCAATTCTTCCCTGATAACCCGGACAGGAACAGTATAATCCATATATAAAAACACTGTGCCCAATATGTCGGCGGAAACTCTGGTCCAGTTCTGGAAGGGGCGCTCAATAAAATAAGTGATAGGCACTACCAGTCGCCGCAGGTCCCAGATCTTGACCACTACATATGTAAGGGTGATCTCCTCGATCCAGCCCCATTCATTCTCTACGATTACTACATCATCCAGCCTGATCGGCTGTGTAATGGCAATCTGGATCCCGGCAAAAAGGGTAGCTATACTTCTTTGGGCTGCAAAGCCTGCAATTATTCCTATAACACCGGCAGAAGCCATTATACTGACACCCAACTGCCGTATCTTCTCAAAAGTCATTAATAAAGAAGAGATACCTATTACAAGGATAATAACGATGATCACCCGCTCAATTACCCGGAATTGAGTATAAATCTTACGGGCAGCCAGATTATCCTTTTGGTCTATATCAAACCTGGAAAGCATTATTTCTCTGATCACTGCAACAGTCCTTATGGCCATCCAGGTAAGTGTAGCTATAAAAGCAATGCCCAAAACATGTCTGAAAGCACCTGCCAGATCATCAGGAACACTCAAAGCCGGAGCAAAAAGCATGAGACATAAAACAGGGAAGAGGAATTTTGAAGGCCGCTTGAGGTATTTAACCACTGCCTCACTGAAAATATCATCCGACCTCCGGCTCCAACGGGCCAGAAACCTAAACAGTATTACACTGATAACGAGACCAACAGCTACCATGCTAATAATTACGACTAACAAATGGGCAAGCGGACCAACATCCCCGAGCCCACTCAGAAGATCCGGGATATACATTTCTCTCTCCTTAAAAATTATTTTTGCTTGAACCTAAATTGAGCGATTAACCTTTAAGTTGGTAGGTCCAGCAGCTCAGCCACTTAAATAGCTTAACAGCTCACCCAAAGGGCGCTAAGTTCACAGCCCATGACAACCCACAAGCATTATAATATACGTTCACGGGTGCCTAGCTTTTTAAAGGACCAAAAATTAATCTTTCTTTTTAGCACATTTCTGGGTGCTGCTGCCACTGGAATTTTTTTTAGCAGTCTTAACAACTTCCTGGTGGATGTCTATGACATGAGCGCCGATCAAAGGGGAGTGCTGGAGACCATCAGAGAAACGCCGGGAATGTTGCTCATTGTACTCCTGGCCCCTTTCAGTGCAGTCAAAGAAGGGAAAATCCTGTTTGGAGCCACACTTGTTATTGCCTTGGGCATTGCGGGCGTTGCCAGCCTCTCGCCTGATGTCTTGAGGGTAACAGTCTGGCTGTTTGTCTGGTCTGTTGGGGCCCATATGGTAATGACTATCAGGGAGAGCTTCTGTGTAGCCCTCAGTGAACCCGAAACCAGGGGCCGTCTCTTCGGAATAGTCAGAAGCCTCAGGAGCCTTGGGACTATAGTGGGGGCCACTTGCATCTGGGTAGGTATGGGCACATTAGGACTCGGATACGAAAAACTCTATTGGATTGCAGCCTTACTCACACTGCTTTCGGCCTTAATTGTACTTTTCATCAAGGAAAAGAGACATACCGGTGCAAAACGCAAACGCTTTGTATTCAAGAAAAAATATTCTCTTTTTTATTTACTTGCCGTCCTGTTCGGTGTTCGAAAACAGATCTTCCTCGTATTCGGACCATGGGTACTTATCAGGATCTTTGATCAGGATGCACCGGCCATGGCAAAGCTTATTCTTGTATCTTCTGTTGTAGGCCTATTTCTAAAGCCCTATCTTGGAAAACTTATAGACACATTAGGGGAAAGGACTGTGCTTATAGGTGATTCCATCTTACTTCTGATGATCTGCGCCTGCTATGGTCTGGCAGAAACAACGCTTCCCCAGCCTTTTATCCTGCCGTGCCTGTTCACATGCTTCATCCTGGATGACAGCCTGTTTTTCTTACGTTCAGCCCATGTGACCTACCTTTCCAAAATCGTTGAATCGCCAGATGAGCTGACAGCCTCTATATCCACGAGCTATTCAATTGAGCACGTAGTATCCATGATAGCTCCGATAGTAGCAGGACTTATCTGGGTACGTTTCGGTTATCCCTGGGTATTTTTTATGTCTGCTGTGGTGGCTGGCCTTATGTTTCTTGCATCATCAAAACTGCCTCGAAAAGCCAGCCGGTAATGTACAGACTGAATCTCTCTTTCAACCACCAAGCTCTCTTGATCTCTCAGTTGCTACCCTGACTGCATCCATTAATATCCCACGCAATGCGGCCCGTTCCAGGACATGCAGACCCGCAGCAGTGGTTCCCCCTGGACTGGTCACCATCGCAGTCAGTTCTGCCGGGTGCTTTCCGGTATTTCGACACATAAGGGCCGCCCCAAGCACAGTCTGAACCACCAACTCTTGGGCAACAGTTCTTGGCAACCCTTCCCGCACTCCCGCATCAATCAAGCCCTCAATAAATGTAAAGACATATGCCGGTCCGCTGCCACTGAGCCCTGTGACCGCGTCCATCAAGGCCTCCGGTACAACAACCGCTTTGCCCACTGCCTCCAATATCCGCCGCACTATATCCAGATCGCCCTGGCTGGCAGCAGTCCCCTTACACAGTGCCGCAGCCCCTGTCTGAACCAATGCAGGGATATTGGGCATCACGCGCACTACTTTTGTACATTCAGGGAGTCTTTTTTCCAAAGAGTGGATGGTTATTCCGGCAGCTATGGATACAACAAGATGATTGCTGCTCACAACAGGCCCAATGTCTTCAAGGACTATAGACATGACCTGGGGTTTGACCGCCAGGATAATAATCTCAGATCTTTTGACTGCTTCCTTGTTTTCTGAGGTAGTATTTATCCCAAATGCTTCCTTGAGATGATTTCTCCTGTCCTCAGACAAATCAGATGCCGTGATCCGGCCTGGTTTCAAGAGTTCTTTTGACAACAGCCCCTTTATAAGGGCTTCTGCCATCTGTCCTCCGCCGACAAATCCCAGTGTCTCGCGAATCTCAACTTGTCCTTTTGCTGTCATTTATCATCTCCTTGTACATAATTATTGTAACCGTTCACTGGGTTACAACGTCCGTTTTACCGCAACCCACCGAACTGTAAGCGTTTACTAATTATTCACGCTCTTTCCGGCTATCGACTGCCATGGAATGCGAAAACTATCCTTGCACAATACTGGGCATAAGCTTATTATTAAACAGTTGCTTTAAATTTGATTTGTCAATTTCCAATCGGTATAACATAAAGAAAACATTGAATATGGTGAACTATTTTTTTCTATTGCCTATGTTTCGCGGTTTCAGCCACAATTTATTAATTTGTTAAAATCTAAAAAGTGAGGGGTCTTTTCATGCAAAAGAAATCTGAATTACAAGTCTTTCGTGAGTACCTCCAAAAAAACAAGCTACGATACACCCAGGAACGAGAACAGATAATAAAAGAGATCTTTGCAACCCATGACCACTTTGATGTGGATTCACTTTATCTGGATATAAGGCGAAAGGGTATAAATATCTCAAAGGCATCCATATATCGCCTTCTACCCCTTTTAATAGAAGCCAACCTGGTCCAGGATGTGTTCTTTGAAGACGGCCATATGCACTACGAACACATATATGGCCACGAACACCACTGCCACCTTCGATGTATTGAGTGCGGGAAGATCGAGGAATTCATAGACCCGAGATTAAAGGACATCGAAAAGGATCTGGGAGAACGTTTCGGTTTTAAGATACTGAATCATAAGCTGGACGTGAAAGGATTGTGCCCCGACTGCAGGGAAAATATCAGAAAAATGGCATGAAGTCCCTTGACAGGTCCGATTCTCTTCCTTCTCTACATGTAGTATTAGTAGAACCGGAAATACCACCCAACACCGGTAGCATTGCCCGGCTCTGCGGGGCAACCAATTCTGTCCTTCACCTTATCCATCCCCTTGGCTTTAAGACCGACGACAAGCATCTCCGAAGAGCAGGCCTTGACTACTGGCCCAGTATAACTGTGATACATCACAGCAGTTTGAAGGCCTTTATGCTTGAAAATGCCGGGGGTGACTTTCTTTATTTCTCAACCAGGGGAAAACATATCTATACTGAAGCGAACTTCACACCGGGATGCTATCTCGTCTTCGGAAAGGAGACCGAGGGGCTTCCTCCTTCTCTCCTCGAAACAAACATTGAGAGAAGTTTTTACCTGCCGATATGGGGCAAAGTGAGAAGCCTGAATCTGTCTAATGCCGCAGGGATAGTCCTTTACGAAGCTTACAGGAAGCTTGGAATCTGGTAAGCATTCACGGAGCACCGCATCTGCTTTGTTGTCGGGCACTTGAAGTACAGGGAGTATGTCTGCGTACCCTCCGCCTCGCATCTGCAGCACCCTGTGGACGCTTACAGTACGAAATCAATCTTGATTACACAGCAAAGACCCTGAAATATGATTCCGCTCAAAAAGCCCGAGATGCAAGGCGCGAAATTTTCCAGG
>CAZYEJ010000023.1:0-31493 GCA_964646435.1 uncultured Thermodesulfobacteriaceae bacterium | reverse complement strand
ATTAGGTAACGCATCTACATCTTTGTGTTTTTCCCAATTTCAAATTTCAAATTTCAAATTTTAAGTTTCTTTATCCCCTTAATTTTATGAACGAACGTGACAAAAGCCGCCCTGAGGCTCAGGGCCTGTGTGACTATTCGGGCTCAGTGGAAAGATATCTGCACAGACCTGTGTCAAGGGCCCAAGCAGAAATCTGGTCACTGGTGCTTACTGCCCGAGATGTGCCCCACAAAATCCTTCATTCAATATATGGGTACAGGATAGCAGTTCCTCCGGATCATGAAAATCTAGCGGTTAGCGAGATTGAAAAATATGAGAATGAGAATCGGACATGGCCTTTGATATTTGAAGCTACTTCATGGTATCCGAATGCGCAATCTACCTTTTGGACCCTGCTTATACTAACCGCCATATTTAGCATTTCCTTTTCAGAGAACTGGAGAGGGCGACTGATTGCGATCGGCAGCGGCGATGTGGACAGCATTCTTCATGACGGACAGTGGTGGCGCCTGATTACTGCTCTGACACTGCATGCAGACCCTCCACATTTACTTGGAAACATGATGATAGGGGGTTTACTGATGGTTTGGCTTTGCAGCCTTCTGGGCATTGGCCTCGGATGGGGGATCACCCTCCTGTCAGGGATACTTGGCAATTTGATTAACGCCTTGGTTCATGGAGAGGCCCATAGTTCAATCGGATCTTCTACTGCCGTTTTTGGTGCATTGGGTGTGATAATAGCACTTCAGACACTCAGAGCACGACGTTTTTCTCTCAGAGACTGCTCAATTCCATTAGGAGCGGGCTTTGCACTTCTCGGATTCTTAGGCGCCCACGGTGAGCATACGGATCTTGGAGCACACCTTTTCGGCTTTATGTCAGGTCTGATCCTGGGACTACTCGCAGGACAACTGTTAAAGACTTCAGGTCTTCCTTCTCTTAAAATGGACCATATTATAGGAATGATCACATGCCTTGTGCCGATCCTGGCCTGGCTTATAGCATTCCAATATTAAAATCATGTGTAAGCGTTCACAGGGCACTGCATCTGTTTTGTTGCCGGGCATTTGAAGTACAGGAAGTACGTCTGCGTATCCTCCGCCTCGCATCTGCAGCACCCTGTAAATGCTTACAAAAAGATGAACATCCAGAGACTTCCTTTTCGTGTTTTCAATCTTTCGTGCTTTCGCGATAATCCTTTTCTTTTTTTGTGTATTGCACAATCTAACGTGTAACCGCACAGATCGAAATTATTCGGATCTATTTTCATCAAGGCCCAGGAGTTGAGTTCCAAGATACATGTAATGGAGTCCGGAAATTACAGTAATCAGGGCAGTAGCTATATAAAGAAAAGGTAAAATCCTGCAAAACAAGCCCAAGTTATGATCTACGAGGACCATAAAAATAGTTCCCAATTGGGCTACTGTAGTAATCTTGCCAAGCACAGATGGGCGGATTTCCACTCCATTCTGAAACAGAAATATTATCAAGACACCAAACACGATTATCATATCTCGACTAATCACAGTTACTGCCAGCCAGCTTGGCAGAAACCCTATGATTGCAAGAGTTACATAAGATGATGTGAGAAGGAGTTTGTCGGCAATAGGGTCCAAAATGGCGCCAATGCGGGTCTTCTGTCTCATCCATCGAGCTATCAGGCCGTCCAGGCCGTCGGTTATTCCAGCTATAGTGAAAACAATCAAGGCTTCCACGAACTTACCGTTGATAAGCAGTATCACCAGCAGAGGCGTAAGTATAATGCGTATGAGGGTCAGTAAATTAGGTAAATTCAATTCCCAGCTCTTTCAATTATCGTAACTTCTCAACAAGTCCAGGCAAATCATATTCTGCGACTATCCACTAGATTCCGGCTTTCGCCGGAATGACGATTGGGTGTAAGCGCCTGTCATTCCGGCGAAAGCCGGAATCTAGACATCTTACCCTGAGTTATTGAGAAGTTACCAATTATCCAATTTCTTGCCAGACCCTGTGAACATCCATCAGGGCTTCAGGATGATACCATCTGATTTCAGGATCGGCCCGGAACCATGTAAGCTGGCGTTTTGCATAACGGCGGGTATCCCTTTTTAATTGGCTTACAGTCTCATCAAAGGACACTTCTCCTTTGAGAAAACGGATAATATGCCGATATCCAAGGGACTGCAAGGGCTTAAGATGGTGCGGATACCCTTTATCCAGCAAAAAATTTACTTCCTCTAGGAACCCGGCATCCAGCATAGCGCCAACCCGTGCGTCAATCCGCTCATAGAGCTCTTCCCTGGGCCTTATTAGTCCTATCTTTGTGCACAACAGTCTCTGTCCTGAAGTACTTTTATGCCTCTTTTGCCAGATCGATATAGGCTCGCCGGTCTGATGATATACCTCAAGTGCCCTTATGACTCTGAATGTATCATTAGGATGGAGCCTGTTCGCTGCTTCCGGGTCTGCGCCGGCAAGGAGGTCATGTAGGGCCCTTCTTCCCTGATTTGCTGAGATTTTACGCAACATTTCCCTTACCATGGGATCACGTCCCGGACATGGGGCCAGTCCCTCAAGGAGGGATCTCAGATAAAGTCCGCTGCCCCCAACCAGCAAGGGCACCTTTCCCCTTAATGTCATCGACCTGATGATGCCCAGTGTCTTACGCACAAAGTCAGCAACGTCAAAGGGCTCATCGGGATCTGCAACGTCAATCAGGTGATGGGGGACCTGCTTCTGTTCCTCAAGGCTGGGCTTTGCAGTCCCGACATCAAGTCCCCTGAATACCTGCACTGAATCCACACTTATGATCTCAGCGCACATCTCTTTTGCAAGACGAAGAGACAGGGCCGTCTTTCCCACAGCAGTCGGACCAACAAGGGCAACTAGGGGGAATTTGGTGATTTGGTGAGAAAATTGGGTGATTTGGTGATTTGGTGATTTGGTGATTGAAGAATTGAGGAATTTGGTCATTGATTACACCGCAAAAAGTCTTGAAACATGATTCCGCTCAAAATGCTCCAGATGCAAGGCGCGAGATTTTGGAGGATCGAGGCGTACTTTGCGTACGCCGCAGTGACGAGAAAATTGAAGCAACGCAGCAGATGGGGTATTTTCAGCGGAATCATCGTTTTCGTCCGAATCGCCGTTCTATCTCGCCGATTCCCAAAACCTGGACTACAGGCCTTCCGTGGGGGCAGTGGGTCACTTCTTCGGAAATCAATTCCTTGAGTAAGGCGTTCATCTCTTGCAACTCGAGGTGGTGATTGGCCTTTATTGCGGAATGACAGGCCATAGAGGCCAGAAGATCGTGAACCAGGCCTTTTACATCCTGCTCCGGGAAACTGAGAATACGGTCTATCAGCTCACCGACCACTTCGCTGGTCCTGGGGCAAGAGGCTACAAAATCCGGGACAGACCTGATAGCAATTTGGGAATGTCCAAAAGGCTCGATTGTTATTCCTAATCGGTTTAGTACAGGACAAATTTCCGGGAGTTTTGCAATATCTTCCTGGTTCCTTTCCAGGACTTCAGGAAATACAAGGGGCTGGGTGTCCAGGGCATCAGTTTGCGCAATCTGCTGGTTTAGCCTCTTAAAAATAATGGCCTCGTGAGCTGCATGCTGGTCCACAAGCACAAGGCCATCCGGTCCCTCTGCCAGGATATAACTCTTGGCCAATTGGCCGAGAACCCGAAAGTCCTGCCATAAATGTGCTCTATCAGACTTGTGGACATGGTGGCCCTGATCGGGTGATACAGGAGGCTCAGGGCTGGCAATCAGGGCAGTTTTTTGATTTTGCCCGGATGAAGGGAATCCACCGTAAGCAGGAAATTCCTCTGAGACCTGAAAAGCATCAGGAAGAATATCCAGTTCCTGCTGATCAATTGACAGGCCTGTTTCTTCCGATTTTGCCCTGGTTTTTCCAAACGGCGCAGGAACAACCTTTATTCCTTCAAGGGCCCTTTGTACAGAGTGGTAAACAATCCGGTATATTGCGTCTGAATCGTGGAAACGAACTTCTTGTTTGGCAGGATGCACATTCACGTCCACCTGATCCGGCTGGACCTCCAGAAACAGGGCACCCATAGGGTATGAATTCCTCATCATGAAGCCCCTGAAGGCCTGATTAAGCGCCTTCCATAGCAGTCTGCTGTTTATGGGTCTTTGATTCAAAAAAAAGTAAAAGGACTTGGATGAGGCCCTTGCTTCCTCCGGTGGTGTCACATAACCTGAAACCAGGATTTCCCGGGATTTGCCTTCAACAGGCAGCATCTGCGGAACAAGCTGATCCCCTATCAGTGGCCAGAGGCGCTGGGGGCCCTGGCAACCAGGCCGGGACCGGAATATTTCCCTTCCATCACTCAGGAGTTCAAAAAGGATTTCAGGAAAACTCACTGACAGGGTGCGTACTATTTGGGAAATATGCCCCAACTCAGTCTGACGCCTCTTGAGAAACCTGCGTCTTGCAGGTATCTCCAGGAACAGGTCCTTTACTTCCGCTGTAGTACCTGAGGGGCATCCTGCTGCCATGGTCTTCTTGTCTCTGCCGAAGTCTATTTTCACCCGCCACCCTTCGATATTATCAGAAGGTCTGGAAGTGATAGACAGCCTGGAAACAGCACCTATACTGGAAAGGGCCTCACCCCTGAAACCCATGGTGCGTATAACAGCCAAATCGGCTTCTTCCCTGATTTTGCTGGTCGCGTGGCGTTCAACAGCCAAATTGATGTCTTCTTTCTCTAAGCCGACACCATCATCTGTAACCCTGATGAGGTGTTTACCACCATCTTCCAGCTCTACACGTATACGTCTGGCCCCTGCGTCTATAGAATTTTCAAGGAGCTCCTTCACTATCGAAGCAGGCCTTTCCACTACCTCACCTGCTGCGATTTGATTGGCTATATGGGGAGGAAGGATATGTATTTTGGGCACGAGAATTCCTGTTTACCGTATTTGCTCATTCAATCACCTCAGCGTATTGTTGCTCTGAATACGCTCTGTTATAGTTGGTTGCTTCTTCAGCGATTTTACCATCCAAAATCCTGAAAATGAATTAATAACAGAAAAAATTACAAAAACCATGACAAAAAAAGGAGTTTTCCCCCAGGAATGTCTGAAATATATCTTGATTACAATGCGACCACACCGGTTGCAAAACCGGTGCAGGAGGCCGTTAACGCTGCACTGAAAGAAAAATGGGGCAATCCCAGCAGCGGACACAGGTTCGGCCAAAAGGCCAAGAAGGCCCTGGAATACGCCAGGGCCCAAGTGGCATCGATGCTCAATGCGGATCCTAGTGAAATCCTCTTCACCAGCGGAGGTACAGAGTCCAATAATACCGTCATAATGGGTATATGCCAGGCCATGTCCGGCAAAGGGCGACACATCATCACCACCCGCATCGAGCACCCATCCCTTATGAACCCCTGTCTGCATTTGCTTGAACAGGGGTGGAACGTGTCCTTTATAAAGGTAAACAGCCAGGGCATTGTAGATCCCATGGAAGTTGAAAGGGCCTTACGCCCTGATACAGTGCTGGTCTCAGTGATACTGGCAAACAATGAGACCGGGGCTATTCAGCCGGTAGCTGCGATTTCGCAACTGGCCCGCAAGCGTGGGGTGCTGGTCCATACAGACGCGGCCCAGGCCGTGGGCAAGATCCCTGTGGATGTCAAAAATCTTGGAGTAGACTACCTGAGTATTGCAGGACACAAGCTATATGCGCCGAAAGGAATAGGCGCCCTCTATTGCAGAAAAGGCGCACCCCTTGGCCAGATTATGTTTGGCGCGGGCCAGGAGCAGGGTCTTCGGCCCGGCACTGAGCCGGTTCCCCTAGCAGTCGGACTGGGAGCTGCCTGTAATTTTGTTGCCCTGGACATTAAGGCCGAGGCGGAAAGGCAAACAGGTCTCAGGGAGAAGCTCTATGCAGAACTATCCGGACTGGGCCATCCTATAATCAGGCATGGTGATCCTGAGAATACAATTCCGAATACCCTGAGTGTCGGTTTTGTCGGCCAGAATGGAGC
This sequence comes from uncultured Thermodesulfobacteriaceae bacterium, assembly GCA_964646435.1. GTDB lineage: Bacteria > Desulfobacterota > Dissulfuribacteria > Dissulfuribacterales > UBA3076 > UBA3076. The sequence goes on along the minus strand of CAZYEJ010000023.1, from coordinate 25,484 downwards.
AAAGATCCTGGCCCAAGCCCCGGAGATTATGGCCTCTACCGGTTCGGCCTGCCACGATAGGGCAATTACGGTCTCCCATGTGCTTGCCGCCATGGGAGTATCGCCAAAAGTAGCCATGGGGACCCTTCGTTTCTCCCTGGGTCGAGGGACTACCGAATCGGACATAGAAATCGCCGCCCAGGCCATCGGCAGGGCGCTGTAAACGCTTACGAAAGGATAAAAATATGAAATTTGTTGATTTAGGCAGACAATATCAAAGCTACAGACAGGAAATAGACTCGGCCATCCACGAGATAATTAAAAAGAGCCAGTTCATACTTGGCAAGCCGGTGGAGGATCTGGAGACAGCTCTCGCGAATTACGTAGGTGTCAAGCACGCAATAGGGGTGGGCTCAGGAACGGACGGGCTGCTCCTTGCCCTTATGGCCATGGACTTAAGGCCCGGAGAAGAGGTCATCACGACCCCTTTTACGTTTATAGCCACAGCGGAAGTCATAGCCCTTCTGAAGGCAAAGCCCGTATTCGTGGATATAGACCCTAAAAGCTTCAATCTTGACACTGGCGAGATGCGGGACGTTCTGGCTGCAAGGCAAAAGGTCGGGGCCAAGGTAAGGGGCATTCTCCCCGTGAGCCTTTATGGTCAGTGCCCTGATATGGACGAAATCAATAAAATTGCGTCAGAGTTTGGCCTGGTTGTGATCGAGGATGCATGTCAGTCCTTTGGGGCAAGATACAAAAACCGGCTGTCCTGCGGCCTCAACGACATTGGTATCACCTCTTTTTTCCCTTCAAAGCCCCTTGGAGCATATGGGGACGGGGGCATGGTCTTCACTGATGATCCGGAAAAGGCAGATATGATAAAGTGTCTCAGGGTCCATGGCCAGAGGGCCAGATATCAGCATGAAGAGATAGGGCTTAATGCTAGGCTGGATAGCATCCAGGCAGCAATAGTCCTGGCCAAATTTGCCCACTTTGATGAAGAAATTAAGGCCAGGCAGGAAGCTGCCGGCCGTTATTCAGAACTGATTAACCAAAAAATACCGGAGATACAGACTCCTGTAGTAATGCCGGACAGGACATGCGTGTATGCCCAGTACACAGTAAGAATCCCCGAAGGCTTGAGGGACCAGGTGACCACCTTTCTCAAGCAGGAAGGCATTCCCTTTGCCATACATTACCCTGTCCCTGTCCATCTTCAGCCTGCCTTTAAAGGCCTGGGACTTGGACCAGGCTCTTTTCCCCATGCAGAAAAGGCCGCAGAGGAAGTGCTGTCCCTTCCCATGCACGCCTTTATCACACCAGAGGAACAGAAGATCGTCATAGACGGCCTTGAGAGGGCCATTGCGGCGCACAATAAATAATGTTGAATGCTGAATGTTGAATTTTGAATTAAGGTATATGTCTTTTAAATCTTCTTTCACAATTCAACATTGCCTATAAAGGGGTACTTTCAGCAAAATAAAAAATGTTATATAGTGCCTGAAAGGAAACCCCAAATTTTGTTTTCTCAATTTACGTCGTGGACAATTAACATATTAAGGTTATTGCCTTTTTTAAATTCAAAATTCAAAATTTAGAACTCAAAATTGTGTCTGAACGGCCTTTTCGTTCAGACACTATATGGGAGAATCAATTCATGTCTCAAGGACCTGAAGCTTATATTGACAAATCCAGACAATTAAAAAATGAGGACACCTTTTGCTTTTCATGTACGCCGGATAAGAGCTGTTTTACAAACTGCTGCTATGATTTGAGCTTGATCCTCATGCCTTATGATATACTTAGGCTCAAGAATCATTTAGGTATGAAGTCAGGGGACTTTCTAAAGCGTTATACAAGCATATACGTCGGACAGAATTCAGGGCTTCCGGTAGTGTTGGTCAAGATGGAAGACCCCTATTTAAAATGTCCATTTTTGGAAGAGGGGAAAGGATGTACGGTTTACAAAGACCGGCCAGGTGCATGCCGCACTTATCCCCTTGCCAGAATGGCCTGCCGAAGCCAGGGCAGTGAGGGAGTGGAGGAATTCTATTATATTGTCAGGGAGCCGGATTGCGAGGGGTTCCAGGACGGAAAGGAATGGACCGTAAGGAGCTGGAGGGAAAATGAAGGCATTGAGCAATATAATGAAATGAATGATATCTTTGGGGAAATACTTCAGGCCAAGACAGTGGCAGGGATAGCGTATCTGAACGCGGGTCAGATCGATATTTTTCACATGGGATGCTATGATATTGATGGTTTCCGCCAATATTTCCTGGAGGGCCCTAACCTTGATCGCTACAAGGAGTCTGAGGAGGTGATAGAGGCCATTTCCAATGACGAAGAGGCCTTGCTCAAATATGGCATGCGCTGGGTCAATAAAAAGCTATTCCAGGCTGGGTGTCCTAACTGTAGTTTGTGAGGATTCAAGAAAAAGATGAACGTCCAACATCGAACGTCCAACATCGAATTTTGAATGGGAAAAGATGAAGAAACAGAAATAGCTGTTGTGTGTTCGGTATTGGATATTTGTTTTTCATTCGATGTTCGATGTTCGACGTTCATCTTTCAATGTAACCTGTGAACGGTTACTAAAATCTTTACCCTCTGAGCCTCTGCTGTGTTCTCTTCCAGTGGTTTGCAGCCTTTATTTTGATACGATTTACTAGTTTGAAATTATGGAACATGAAGTTACTGTAACTATATGTAACAGGCTGGGACTCCATGCCCGTCCAGCCTGCCGTTTTGCTCAAAAGGCAAGTGAATTTAATGCTGATGTGTGGATTTTGAAAGATGGTAAGAAAGTAGATGGGAAAAATATTCTTGAGGTTTTGACCCTTGCCTGCCCTCATGGGAGCGTCCTGACAGTCAGGGCAGTCGGTTCGGATTCAAACCAGGCCGTAGCAGACCTTAAGACCTTAGTAGAAAGTCGCTTTGGCGAATTGGATTGATCAAGATGTCAGAAGAAAAAGGTGATTCGGTAATTTTAAAAGGAATAGGGGCCTCGCCTGGAGTGGTCATTGGTCCTGCCTTCCTGTTGGATTACCACAAGGTTAAGATCTTAAAAAGGCAAATTGAAAAAGGCGAGATTGACCAGGAAAAACAACGCTTTGAAAATGCTGTCTCTAAGGCAGAAAATCAGATAAAACAGTTGATTTCAGAGATCCCAGAGGAGTTCAGAGAACATTCAGGAATTTTTGAAGTCTATTTGTTAATGCTTAAAGACCGTATGGTCTATGATCGGACCTTAAGGTTAATTTCCGAAGAACAGATTAACGCAGAGTGGGCACTCAGTGATGCTTTGGACCATGTTAGAGGGCTCTTTGAGCAAGTAAAAGATCAGTATATCAGGGAACGTTTTGAAGATATTAAGTACGCAGTGCGGAGAGTCCAAAAACTTTTGTCCGGGAGTCCCTCTGTGGATTTCAGCCAACTGGAGGAGCCGGTTATACTGGTGGCACACGATCTGTCTCCTGTCGATACGATCCAAATGGCCAAAGAAAAAATCTTGGCGTTTGTTACAGACATGGGGAGCCGGACATCCCACACGGCAATTCTGGGCAGATCGCTCGGTCTTCCCGCAGTTGTGGGTCTGGAAAACGCCACGTCTTCCATATTTTCCGGGGAGACTTTGATTGTAGACGGCCTATGTGGTGATGTAGTAGTAAATCCGGACGATGAGCTCTTAAGACATTACGGGGAAAAACAGGAGGATTACGTACGATATCGACTGGATGTAATCCAATACAGTAATCTCCCTGCAGAGACAAAGGACGGATTCAGGTTTAAGATCAAGGCTAACATAGAGTTCCTTGAGGAGATTTCCTCTGTCATATCCAATGGTGCTGAAGGGATAGGGCTCTACCGTACCGAGGTCATGTATCTGGCTCACAAGGAGCTTCCTATTGAAGAGGAACTTTTTCTGGCTTACAAAGAAGTCGCAGGGCGCATGTCACCCTTTCCAACAACAATCCGTACTCTGGATATTGGCGGCGACAAGTTCTTGTCATCAGTCTCTCAGGACGATGAAAGCAATCCAGCCCTCGGACTGAGAGCGATTCGGCTCTGTTTGAAAGAGTCAAATCTGTTTCGCACACAGCTCAGGGCAATAATTAGGGCCAGTGCATATGGAGATGTGAAGATACTTTTCCCTTTAATATCCGGCAGGTCAGAAATAATTCAGGTCAAGGAACACTTGGAGAACACCAAGAATGAGCTGCGGAGAGAGGGAATTCCATTTAATGAAGATATCAAGACAGGCATTATGATAGAGGTCCCTTCTGCTGTACTTTTGGCGGATATCCTTGCCAAGGAAGTGGATTTCTTCAGTATAGGTACAAACGACCTCATTCAGTATTCCCTGGCAATCGATAGAGGTAACGAATATGTGGCACATCTCTACGAGCCTTTACATCCCGGTGTTTTGAGGATGATCTATCGTACAATAGAGGCAGCCCATGAAGCAGGAATTGAGGTGGCGGTTTGCGGGGAAATGGCAGGAGAACCGATGTATCTTCCTATACTTATCGGCATGGGTCTGGACGAACTGAGCATGAACTCCCTGGACATACCAAAGATCAAGCGCATGATTCGAATGAGTAACCAGAACCGATGCGGCGCTTTGGTTCGAGATATTCTTGAGTGCTCTACCGCACAGAAGATAAGAGGACGTCTTTTAGACTTCCTTACCTCTGACTTCCCTGGAGAATTCGATCTCAGTCACGGGCTATATCCGGATTTTGCCGGCAGGGAGGCTGTCTTTGGGCCTCTGATGACCGAAATAAAAGAGAGCGCACTGAATAGGCTAAGTTAGGACCTGTCACAAGATAAGAGGCTCCTTCTTACAATGCTGAATTTTGACAGAGTCGGCGAGATGACTATTGCGGCATTGCTGGCCTCTATAGGCTCTGGCTTTGTTGTGGCCTATCAGTACGAGGTGGCAGACCCTTTTGTAACCAGCGTTGCCATCGAAGCAATACTTCCTTTTGGTGCCTTCTGGAGGGCCCTGCACTTCTGGACCAGCCAGGCATTTTCCCTTCTACTTATTTATCACGCATGGCAAAGTATTGATGATTTGCCAAAAATCTCTATGCGACCTTCAGGTCGCAGACAGTGGACAGTCCTGAGTTTTACCCTTCCCATGAGTATCCTTGCCCTGTTTACCGGATATGTCCTGCGGTATGATGGAACAGGTCAGGCTGCGGGCACAATTGCCGAGCACCTCCTACTGAAAATTCCACTGATTGGATCAGGACTAAACCGTTTTTTGATAGCGAGCACAGATGAGGGCCTAAGCCGTATCTACCTCATGCATCTGCTCCTTACCGCCCTGTTATGGGGACTTGGCACCTGGTATCACACCCGTCGGGTGATCCTGAACCGGAAGATTTTTCTGAGCATTCTCGCCGGTTCTATTGCAGTGGCCATTCTGTTTCACGCCCCGATAGACCTCCCTGGAAAAAACATAGACCTGATACAGGGCCCGTGGTTCTTCTTGGGAATACAGGAACTCTTACGACACCTCCCGCCACTCGGAGCTGGAATTCTGTATCCACTGATACCTGTAATCGCCTTCTCATCGCTACCCTGGGCGAGCAACAGGAAAATACCTCTTTTGTTCCTTATTGGATGGTTTGTGACTTACTTTGGCTTGAGCCTGGCTGGATGGTTGAGGTCAGCCTGATCACAATAAATGTTGAATGTTGAATGTTGAATTTTGAATTAAAGTAAAGGTATATGTCTTTTAAATCTTCTTCCACAATTCAGCATTCAGCATTCAGCATTCAACATTATCTTCAGGACTGATTATGCTGCAAAAAGTTCTGGAAGGAGGGCTTCTAAGGTAATATCTCCAACCTGAAAATCTGCAAGACGGCTCATGAATGCCCTAAATCGTCCCTGTTCGTCTGGAGTCACGAGGAAACCCGGCAAAGCCCTGTTTGAGATAAGCCTATTTACCGTACCAGGACTTTCAATCCGATTATTTACCAATTCGCTTAATACGTCCAGCAGGTTTCCGGACATCCCCTCTTTGTCCAGATGCTCTATAATCTGGTAGACGGCAAGATTTACTGTAACAAGAAAAGGCTCCATATCCGCCTCGCCACCGTATTGGCAGATCTTCCTTGAAGACATTGCCCTGCATGCAAAGGGACGGTTTTTATAGACACTACAAAGTCCTTTCTGGTCCAAAAATGGGCAGACTCCTTCTCCATGTTCTCCTATGTCTGGGGGAATTTCCTTCTGCCTGAGGCAGAGATCCGCTATTTGATTAGTGCTCAGGCCCGGCCTGTAAATCGGTTTTGCTGTTGCTGAATACAGCAATTTCTTAAGATCGAGATTATCAAAAAAAGAAGAGCATAGCAGGTGTTGGGCTTCAAGTGAGGTGGCAACTATATTTACAGTACAACAGACATGGCAACCCGGCCTGCAAGCCGGGGGAAAGCCTTTAAGAAACTGGTCATAAAAGGAATAGATGGCGGCAAGGACCTTGAATTTGTTTGAATCATCTATACAAATCATAATGAACTATGAAACATCCTTTCTTTATCAGATTACCATTTTTTAGTTTTTTGGAAATTAGAAAATAGAAATTGGAAATTAGTGATTATTACGTCGTCATGCCGACCGTAATGGCGGACAGGTCACAATTAGTTCAGTTAATTTAGAACATCACCGATAACATAATAAAGTTTTGTGGCAAAGAGACTCCGCGTGTCCATATCTCTGTAACTCGGGAATCAGAGGTCGGAGGTCGGAGGTCAGAGGTCAGAGATCAGAGGTCGGAGATCGGGAAGCGGAGATCGAAGTCCACGAACTACGAACTACGAAGCCTGAGTCTTCTCAGTACGCAACAACGGCACTGGGATTGGTCTTGCGGTCTGTAAAAAGATCGTGAAACTGCCAACGAGCGAAGAAATAATTACTTGGGCTAAAGGGATGGTCCATGAATGAAACATCTGAAACCATGAAAGTTTTGCTGATTGAGGACAACCCTGGGGATGCTCGGCTGATTCAGGAGATGGTCTCTAAGACAGACGGAGCTGCGTTTGATCTGAAGCATGTCGACCGGCTATCAACAGGTCTGAAGCATCTTGTTGCTACGGGAGACATTGATTTAGTCCTGTTGGATCCTGGACTGCCTGACAGTTCAGGATTTTATATGCTCAAAAGTATACAGGCCCAAGCACCAGAGGTTGCGATTGTCGTGCTGATCGGTCTTGAAGATGAGACGACTGGAAATAAGGCATTACAGGCAGGCGCTCAGGACTATCTGTCCAAAAACCAACTGGATAGCAACTCGCTGATGCGCTCCATGCGCTATGCTATCGAACGTAAAAAGGCCGAAAGTCGCATTGAGCACCTGAACAGCGTGCTCAAAGCCACCAGAAATGTCAATAAGTTGATTATGGTGGGGGAGGACAGGGGCAGTCTCCTCCAGAAAGTCTGTGATGCCCTGGTAGAAACACGGGCCTACAATGTCGCATGGCTGGGTTTTTTGCAGGATGACGAAACATTTGCCACGGTTGTGGGTTCTGGTTTCAGTAAAAATATCACCCGTTTCTGCCGACATATCATGAAGGGCAACCATCCTCCTTGCATAAAAAAAGCGCTTGCTCAGAAGGACCATCTTGTACTCTTTAACAAATCCAGAAAGTGCGGGGATTGTTTCTTCAAAGACACATGTGTCAGCAAAGACGTTGTGATCATCCGGGTTGAGCACGCAGACCGATTTTTTGGCTTGCTTGCCGTATTGCTTGCACCCGATGTCACTGTTGATGACGAGGAAAAGGAATTATTGCAGGGGGTAGCCGGCGATATAGGCCTTGTCCTCCATAACATGAAGCTGGAGGATGTGCTGCTTAAAAGAGAGGGGTTCCGCCAAAGGCAAAACAAGATGCTTATGGAGATGGCAAAAAGCAAGGAACTATACCGGGGCGTCCTGCATGATTCACTGAGGATAATAACAGAAGCTGTTTCCCGCACTTTTGAGGTTCAGATGGTAAGTGTGTGGTTATTTATGGAAGACCACTCAATAATTCGCTGCGTTTATATGTATGAATTGAGTATTGATAAGCATTCGCAAGGTATGGAGTTGAAGGTGGCGGACTATCCTGCCTATTTTAAGGCATTGGCAGAAGAAGAATTAATTGCTGCACATGATGCCCACAAAGATCACAGAACACGAGAATTTTCCAACTCTTATCTCGCTCCGTTTGGTATTACATCCATGTTAGATGTCCCGATCAGACTGAAAGGACAGATAATAGGAGTTGTGTGTTATGAACATGTGGGTCAAGCCCGCAAATGGACCTTGGCGGAACAGAATTTCGCTCGCGCCCCGGCAGATTACATTTCCCTGGCAATGGAAGCTGAAGAACGGAGGCGGACGGAGAAAACTCTGCAAAAGAGCGAGAACCGATACAAGCACTTATATTCCATGGTCAGGTTGATGTGCGACAATCTGCCGGACCTTATATGGACAAAAGACCTGGATGGTAAATTTATTTTTGCAAATAAGGCCTGTTGTGAAAAATTGCTTAATGCCAAAGACACTGATGAACCTATTGGAAAAACAGATGTGTATTTTGGCAACAGGGAAAAAGAATCCCATCCCGGAAACCCCGACTGTCACACATTCGGAGGGACATGTGCTGCTTCAGATTCAGCGGTTTTGGAGAACAAAAGACCGCAAAGATTTGAAGAATCCTGTAATATCAAAGGGAAATTCCTCATCCTTGATATCTATAAGGCACCTTTTTTGGACGAAAAGAATAATATTATAGGAATCGTTGGCTGTGCAAAAGATGTAACAAAAGAAAGACAACTTGAAGAAGAGCACAGGCGGGCCGAGGAGGAACTGGCTATATACCAGGATCAACTTGAAGAGCTGGTCAAGAAACGAACGCGCGACCTGGAGGCCGCTCAGGAGGAATTGATCAAGCGCGAAAGGTTGTCCGTGCTCGGGCAGCTCACAGCTACGGTTAGCCATGAAATCCGCAATTCTTTAGGAGTAATTCGTTCATCGGCATTTTATCTTCAACGAAAATTAGGCCATGCCGATGAGAAAATTACCAAGCATCTGAACAGGGTTGAGAAACAGGTTGATCTATGCGATTCAATCGTGGATGAACTCTTGGAATACACACGGGGACGGCATTCCGAGGCAATTCAAGGGAAAATCAATCCCTGGCTTAAAAAAGTGCTGGAAGAGATAACAATACCTGAAAAAGTAGCCCTTGTTTCAGAATGCTCTCCCGATCTCCCCATGGTCCGTTTTGACAGGGATAAAATGTATCGTGTTGTATTCAACCTGGTAAATAATGCGCTCCAGGCAGTTACCGCACGACATGACAGGCTGAACCAAAAAGAAGGCCCATATCAACCCCAAGTTAAGGTATCTACGTCATATGCCGATAACGGAATACGTCTAGAAATTGAGGACAACGGAATCGGAATGGATAAAAAGACTGCCGGACATGCTTTTGAGCCGCTGTTTACCACGTCGGCACGCGGAACCGGCCTGGGACTTGCCATTGTCCGTAAGATAGTTGAGGAACACGGTGGCCATGTCTTCCTGGACAGCACACCAAACCGCGGGACAAAGGTGACCCTCGTGATCCCTGCAGGGAAATAATCTTAAAAGGAACCACCTATGAAGGGGCAAATATTACTGGTTGACGATAACGAGGAATTTCTGGACAGCACTAGAGATGTATTGGATGACGAGGGTTACGACATCGTCACGGCCACCAACGGTGAGGAAGGCATCGAGCTGGCCGGTTCCCAGACCTTTGATGTTATTCTTATGGATATAAAGATGCCCGGGATGAACGGTGTGGAAAGCTTTATTGAGATAAAAAGGTGCAATCCTAAGGTCAAGGTCATCATGGTTACGGCATATACCGTAGAGGACCTGATGCGGCAAGCCCTGAAAGAAAACGCCCATACCTTCCTGAGAAAGCCGGTCAATATGGAGCAGTTGCTGGACCTGGTTGAAGGCATATGCTCCGGACTACGCAAGAATACCTACCACAAACCCGGAGAGGACCGGCCATGATCGCCAAAACGATTCTTGTTGTCGATAATGACGCTGAGCTGCGCGACAACCTGACTGATATTCTTCAGGATGAGGGCTATGAACTGCTCACTGCCGCTACATGCGCTGAAGGATTAAAACTGGCGATCGAACGAAGACCACAGGCAGCGCTCCTGGACGTAAGATTACCGGATTGTTCGGGTACTGAGCTGTTGACCCAAATGAAACAGACAAACCCTGATTGTTTCTATATCATGATAACAGGGTATCCGGACATGGATTCCGCTGTGGCTGCGATCGAAAAAGGGGCGTTCAAATATGTACGGAAACCTGTCCAACCGACAGAATTATTGAAATTTTTAGAAGAAATCTTTGGAATAATCAGCCTCAGGGAAAAGGGAAAACAGGCTAAGGAGGCATTGCGGAAAAGAAACAAGGAACTGGAGGGAATTAACAAGCGGCTTAAAATGATCGTCATTTCGGCAAAAAGGCTTGCGAGTAGCTCACGTTTAAAGGGGTTTGGTCCACTCCTTGAGATCGGTCCGCTCCTTTTAAAAGAATTTGCCAAAAACCTGGCAGCCGAGGGTGGAAGCCTCTATATGTGCAAAGAAGGCTCCCTCATCCTTGTTTATTCGCTCGGCCCTCGGCATGCGCTTCCCAAAATCCCATTCCCTTTGAGAAAAAACAGCGTTTTCGAACGTGTAATCACAACATGCGAACCGATTTTCATGGAAAATATCAATGAAGAAAGCGATATAACCTCAAGTGGCTGGGATGGCTACAAGGAGGGTTCGCTCCTTGTATTTCCACTACTGGATGAAAATGATAAAATTTTCGCTATCATCTCCCTTCATTGCAAAACCGAGCCGCCCTTCATCCACCAAGACTGGGAGCTAGGCCTGATATTGGCCTCATACAGTTGCGAGACGATTTGCGCCTCCAGGGCATTGGAGGCATTAAGAAAGAGCGAAGAACGATTCCGCATTGCAGCAGAAAGCGCAAGCCACTTAATTTACGAATGGGACATTAAAAGTGGTCATCTTGAATGGTTCGGCAAAATTGATGAACATCTTGGATATAAACCGGATGAATTGCCAGGAACCATAGAGGCATTGAAAGATATGATCCACCCTGATGACCTCGACCAAGTGATGGCCTCTACTGAAAAGCATATAAAGACCCTTGAGCCTTATCATGAAGAGTTCCGTGTGTTTGGAAAGGATAAAACTGTCCACTATTGGTGGAATCGCGGCACTGTTATCTTGGATGAGGAAGGAAATACCTCTAAATGTATTGGTGTTCAAGCAGATGTCACCGAGCAAAGGCGACTCAGAGACCAGCTTCAACAATCCCAAAAAATGGAGGCCATCGGGACCCTTGCCGGAGGCATTGCCCATGATTTCAACAACCTGCTCATGGGTATCCAGGGCCGCACCTCTTTAATGTTAATGGATATTGACTCTAGCTATCCCAACTATGTACATTTCAAGGAAATAGAGAATATAGTTAAGGGGGGAGCAGATCTTACAAAACAACTCCTGGGTTTTGCCAGGAAAGGCAAATACGAGGTCAAACCGACCGATATTAACGATCTGATCAGCAAAAGTTCCGATATGTTTGCCCGCACCAAGAAAGAGATAAGTGTTTATGGAAAATACCAGGAAGGCGTCTGGACAGTAAAGGTAGACAAGGGTCAGATAGAACGGGTGCTTTTAAACCTATATGTAAATGCCTGGCAGGCCATGCCCGGAGGCGGAGAGCTTTACCTTCGAACAGAGAACGTCACACTGGATAAAAGCTATGTCAAGCCATTTGACATAAAGTTGGGGCGTTATGTGAAAATATCTATAAGCGACACCGGGATCGGTATGGATGAAGCAACCCGCCAGAGAATATTCGAACCATTTTTTACTACTAAGGAAATGAGCAAGGGAACGGGTTTAGGCCTTGCCTCTGCCTATGGTATCATAAAAAATCATGAAGGCGTCATCAACGTTTATAGTGAACAGGGTCAGGGAACCACCTTTAACATTTATCTGCCTGCATCGGATAAGGAATTAATAGAAGAAAAGGAGCTGCCCGGTGAGTTATTGAAGGGTGCGGAGACTGTGCTTTTTGTAGATGATGAAGAGATGATCCGTGAGGTTGGCGGAGCGCTTTTAGGGCAATTGGGATACAAGGTATTATCGGCCGGAAATGGAAAAGAAGCCGTAGAAGTTTACGGCAACAACAAAGACAAGATTGACATAGTGATCCTCGACATGATCATGCCAAAGATGGGCGGTGACAAAGCCTATGACAAACTGAAGGAGATCAACCCCGATATTAAGGTGCTCCTTTCAAGCGGATACAGTGTAAACGGTGACGCGACCAAAATACTGGAACGTGGTTGCGATGGTTTCATACAAAAACCCTTTGACATGAAACAGCTCTCTAAAAGCATAAGAAAAATCCTAGACAAGCAATAACCTTGATCCATTCCTGAGATTCATATACAAATCCGTAACCGTTCACGGGGTTACAACGCCCCCGTTTACCGCAACCCACCGAACTGTAGGCGTTTACAGGGTGCTGCAGATGCGAGGCGGAGGGTACGCAGACGTACTCCCTGTACTTCGAGTGCCCGACAACAAAGTAGATGCGGTGCCCTGCGAACGCTTACACAAATCCTATATACGACGAAGCACTCTCCTTGCTATGAAAGAGATTGGTTCGCTTCGCTCGCGATGACAGTCCCCGACTTATTGAGAAGTTACAAATTTGGGAATTGAGGAATTGAGGGATTAGAATCAATAAATACCTTCAATTCCTCAATTCCTCAATTATCTTTAACAGCACTTGCCCTCAGCACATAAAACCTTTAATAATCTATATATTGAACAACAGATACTTTTCTATAAGGAAAATTTCTAAAAAATTACTCTAATGGAGGGTAAGCATTATGGCGAGTAAAACCAATGCGAGCAAGGGACAAAAAAAGCAGATCGGCGGGGCCATTGTTGCCATAGTAACGCCTTTTAAGAACGGGAAACTGGACGAGGAAGCCCTCAAAACCCTTATAGAATGGAACATAAAGGCCGGGACCAATTGTATAGTACCCTGCGGTACTACTGGTGAGTCGGCTACCCTCAGCCACGAAGAGCACATGAGAGTAGTGGAGATCACAATAGAGACCGCAAAAGGACGCGTACCGGTAATCGCCGGAACAGGCTCCAACTCCACTGCAGAGACCATCATGCTCACAAAACATGCGAAGAATGCCGGTGCAGATGCGGCCCTGGTGATTACGCCCTATTATAACAAACCCAGCCAGGAGGGATTATACCGGCACTTTATGGCCGTAGCAGATGAATGCAAATTCCCCATGATCCTTTATAACGTACCCGGACGTACAGGGGTGAACATGCTCCCCGAAACAGTGGCACGCTGCGCCAAAAATAGATATGTTATTGGTATCAAGGAGGCTACTGGCAGCCTGAAGCAAGTAACAGATGTAATCAGGTTATGTCCTAAAAACTTTATAGTGCTCTCAGGAGACGACTTCACTGCCTTCCCCATCATGGCCATTGGGGGCAAGGGTGTCATCTCAGTTGCATCCAACGTAGTGCCGAAAGAAATGGCTGCCATGATAAACGCATTTGAAAAGGGTAACCTGACAAAGGCACGTCAGTTGCATTTAAAACTTTTCCCACTGTTTGAAGCCCTTTTCTACGAAACAAATCCCGTTCCGGCCAAGACCGCCCTCGCAATGATGGGCAAGATTCCAACAGATGAGGTTCGCCTTCCCTTGGCCTCAATGAGTGAGGCTAATAAGAAGCGGCTGAAAGGGATTCTGCAAGACTTCAAACTGGTCAAGTAAGATAAGCTGGTAAGCTGGTAAGACGAGCGGCTCAATAGCTTAGCAACTCAATAGCTCAACAGCTCACCCGAAGGGCGCTAGGAGGGAAAAACATGGTCCGAGCTATAGTAGCTGGTGCAGGTGGCCGTATGGGCGGTCGCATCATAAACATAATTCATAATACTGAAGGTATCACTCTGGGTGCGGCATTTGAACACCCGGACAGCCCTGCTGTCGGGCAGGATGCCGGGACGGCTGCTGGACTCAAATCGTTGGGAGTGACCGTGGCGGACAGCCTCGATTCCGTGATAGATCAGGGAGATGTCATCATAGATTTCACTATTAGCGAAGCCAGCCTGAAGCACTCCCACATCGCGGCATCTCACAAAAAACCAATAGTTATAGGCACCACTGGGTTGGCCAGTGAGGAACTCAACGAGATAAGACAACTGGCAAAGGATTCCCTCTGTGTACTCGCACCCAATATGAGTGTAGGGATTAATCTCCTCTACAAGCTTGTTGACACCGCAGCCAGGGTCCTTGGTGATGATTATGACGTTGAAATCATAGAGGCACATCACAGAATGAAAAAGGATGCCCCAAGCGGCACGGCACTTCAGTTGGGCAGGGTCATTGCCGCTTCCCTCGGCAGGGATTTCGACAAGGTAAGTCTATTTGAAAGGCATGGGTTTATTGGTGAGCGGAGCAAAAAGGAAATTGGCATCCAGACCCTTCGAGCCGGAGACATAGTCGGCGAGCACACAGTGCTTTTCGGCGGCATAGGTGAACGTATTGAGATCGTACATAAGGCCTCAAGCCGGGACACCTTTGCAAAAGGAGCAGTGAGAGCAGCCCTTTGGATCGTCGAGCAGCCCGCAGGGTTCTATGACATGCAAGATGTGTTGGGGCTTAAGTAATCATTTTTGTGAGCGTTTACAGGGCACCGCATCTGCTTTGTTGCCGGGCACTTGAAATACAGGAAGTACGTCTGCGTACCTTCCGCCTCGCATCTACAGCACCCTGTGAACGCTCACAGTTTGGTAGGTTAATGACAAATTGAGGTCTTTTCATGGTTTTTATAAAGTCTAAGAAATTACAACAGTTCCCACCATATCTTTTCGTGAAGCTCGACCGAATGAAGGCCGAGGCCCTGAAAAAAGGTGTAGATGTTATTGATTTGGGAATCGGTGATCCAGATCTTCCCACACCCAGATTTATTGTGGAACGAATGATAGAGGCTGTTCAGAAGGAGCAATATCACAGTTATCCCTCATCTTCCGGTATGCTTGCCTTCCGGAACGCAGCAGCAGGCTGGTACAAAAAGAGGTTTGACCTGTCCTTTGATCCTGTCAACGAGGTAGCTGCTCTTATAGGATCAAAGGAGGCAATAGCGCACTTTCCTCTCGCTTTTGTAGATCCCGGTGATGTGGTGCTGGTCCCCACGCCGGGCTATCCTGTTTATAATATCGGCACATTATTTGCTGGCGGTGAGACTTACTATCTTCCGTTAATTGCTAAAAATGACTTTCTGCCGGATCTTGATTCCATACCAGGCGATATCCTGAAAAGGGCAAAAATCCTGTGGATCAATTACCCGAATAATCCCACTGCTGCAGTGGCCCCGCCGGAGTTCTTTGCCAGGGCCGTGGACTTCGCAAAGCAAAACGACATTATCGTTTGTCACGACAATGCTTATAGCGAAATGACATACGACGGATACATTGCCCCGAGCTTCCTTAATACCCCGGGTGCCAGGGACATAGGGCTGGAATTCCATTCACTGTCAAAGACCTACAACATGACTGGCTGGCGCATAGGATTTGCCGTGGGAAACCCGGACCTGATCGGTGCGCTGGCACAGATAAAGTCCAATATAGATTCTGGACAATTTGAGGCCATTCAAGAGGCCGGCATTGCAGCTCTTGAAAGTGACCAATCCTGTGTCCGTGAAATGCAGGAAATATATTCCGAGCGCAGGGGAATACTGGTCTCAGGCCTTCGAGACCTGGGCCTTGACACCCCTTTTCCCAAAGCCACGTTTTATATCTGGACTCCGGTTCCTCAGGGTTATACATCTCAGGGATTCAGCACCCTACTCCTTGAAAAGGCCGGGATAGTGTGCACTCCTGGAAACGGCTTTGGCGATTCCGGCGAGGGTTATGTGCGCATGGCATTAACCGTGTCGAAGGAACGTATGGGAGAAGTTATCAAGAGGCTTGGAGAAATCCTTTAATGAAATTGGAGAAAACGGCCTACATTGGTCTGGGAGCCAATCTTGGGGATAGGATTGAAAACTGTATTAAGGCTATTGGGATTTTGTCCGCCCATCCTGAAATAGAGGTATTACGCTGCTCACAATGGTATGAGACCGAGCCTGTGGATATAAATACATCCCAATGGTTCATAAATGCCGTGGCGGAAATAAATACAGCCCTTGGGCCTGAGGATTTGGTTTCCAACCTGCTGGCAATTGAAAAGGCCATGGGTCGAGACCGCTTGGCAACCAAAGACAGGCCCATTGACCTGGATCTGCTCTTCATGGAAGGAGTACATATCCGGACATCCAATCACCAAATTACCAAATCACCAAATCACCAAATCCACGTTCCCCATCCGCGTCTTTCCACCAGGCGGTTTGTATTGGCCCCGTGGGCTGAGCTTGCCCCGGATCTCTTGCTTGCACCATGGAGTAAAACCGTTTCTGAGTTCCTGGCCGAACTTCCTGAAGACAGCCCGGAAGTCCGAAAATTGAACCCCAAAGAAACACAGGAGGGCTCATAGCCCATGGTGCGTTTTATCTTGTTCCTCGCCCTTTTCCTGGCACTCTGCTATGTCATAAAGGGCTTTTTGAAAGGCCTCAAATTACGAAAGGTTTTGAAAACCGGTCCAAAACAGGCCGGTGAGCAGCCAACCATAACAGACGAACTGGTACAGGATCCGGTATGTGGCGTCTATTGCCCTAAAAGGGACGCCTTATCCCTTAATCGGCAAGGAAAGACCTATTATTTCTGCAGCGAAAAGTGCAGACAAGAATTTCGGAAGAAAAAAACTTAGGGGATTCGACCCAATTGGAATATTGGAATACTGGAAAAGTGGATATCCACTAAAAATTGTAGGTTGGGTTAAGCCGATGCGCTTACAACAAATCTTGTTGGGTTCGCTAATTTTGTAGCTATTTCAAACCCTTGAGGAACAATAGGCCAGGCGAACCCAACAATATAAGTGCATGATACCCGCTTAACCCAACCTACTATATACTAAAGATGAACGTCCAACATCGAATGAAAAACGAATATCCAATACCGGACATTCAGCGATGCACGCTGAATAAGTTTAACCGTCTCTGGGTCTCCCTAAGTTCCTTTTTCCACATTCAACATTCGATGTTGGACGTTCGATGTTCGATGTTTATCTTTTCATCTGGATTATCTCCAGCACCATTTCTGCAGCAGCCACCATATCATCCAGGCGGATATGCTCTGAGGTGGTGTGGACATTCTGCATGCCGATTCCCATAACCACTGTAGCAAGGCCTTTGGCGTTGAAAATGTTGGCATCGCTTCCCCCTCCAGTCATTTCCAGCCTGAGTTTTTCTCCAAGTCCCTTTGCCGCTTTTGCAGCAGTGGTAATCAGGGGATGTTCTTCAGAGACCGACATCAGGGGATAGTCGTCGATAATCTCTGTCTTGATCAAGGGTAATCCGAAATTTTCCACCGGCTTAAAATCCAGAGCTATTCTGTGAAAAGTCTCAAGGATCTGGTCCCGGACTTCCCTTAATTTTTCCGGATTGTGGCTACGGACCTCGCCTTCCAGCTCCACCTCTTCAGGTACTATGTTGGTGGCTTTGCCACCATGTATCAATCCGACATTTGCAGTGGTATATTCATCAATACGGCCCATAGGAACTTCTGCCAAGGCCCTGGCCGCAACCTGTATGGCATTTATCCCCAGTTCGGGGTGGAGACCCGCGTGGACAGCCTTGCCGACAACCCTGACCTTGAAACGAATGGCACAAGGGGCTTGATTTATTAAAACCTCCGGATCACTTGAATCGAGAGCATACCCAGCCCTTGCCTCAAGCAGAGCAGGGTCCAGTGACTTGGCGCCCAGCAGGCCTATTTCCTCGCATACAGTAAATAGAAATTCAATAGGACCATGAGAGACCTTGTGCTCTTTTAATAATCTGGCCGTCTCAACAAGTATGGCTATAGCCGCCTTATCATCAGCACCCAGGACTGTGGTCCCGTCACTCTGAAAAATACCGTCCTTTAAGATGACCTTTATCCCTCTTCCCGGCTCCACAGTGTCCATATGGGCATTAAAAAAGAGCGGGGCTATCTTTTCCGTCCCCTGGATGCGGGCAATGATGTTGCCGCTCTCAGAGCCCGTCTGACCACGTGATTGATCTTCTATTACCTCGGCCCCTATTTCTTCTTTCAGGGTCCTCTTGATCCAGTCTGCAACAGCCCCTTCTTCTCTTGAAGGACTGTCAATCGAGACAAGTTGCCTGAAGGTATCAGCCAGACGATCGCGATTAATTTTTATGTGCATCTTGTTTTTCCTCATCTACCCAAGGCCGGGGACCAATGGCAATATCCAGCACCTCGTCCATGTGACGAACCGGTTTGAAATCAAGCTGTCTGCGGATATTTGCCGGTATCTCTTCCAGGTCCATCATGTTTTGCTCTGGAATTATAACAGTGTAGATGCCGGCCCTCAGTGCTGCCAGGGCCTTTTCCTTGAGCCCTCCGATAGGAAGGACCCTGCCACGCAAGGTTATCTCTCCGGTCATAACCACATCCTTGTTGACCGGCCTATGCACCAAGGCAGAGACAAGAGCCGTGGTAAGGGTTATGCCTGCGGAAGGCCCGTCTTTGGGTATGGCCCCGGCCGGCACATGAACGTGTATGTCCTTTTTTTCAAAGACATCCGGGTCAATACCAAGCTCTTCGGCCCTGGACCTTGCGTAACTTAAGGCGGCCTGGGCCGACTCCTTCATGACCTCGCCCATGAGTCCTGTCAGAGTGAGTTTCCCTTTACCCTTCATGATGCTGGCCTCAACTCGAAGGATTTCTCCTCCAAAAGGAGTCCATGCAAGCCCTGTTACAACCCCTACCTGGCTCTCTTCCTGTTCCAGATCAGTCTCATACTTTGGGATACCAAGACAGTGTTTAATGTTGGCACCAGTAATTTTAAAAGCCCCCTTCTCTCCTTCGGCGATCCGTCTTGCCGTCTTTCTGCAAATTGCGCCGATCTGTCTCTCAAGTTCCCGGAGTCCTGCCTCCTGGGTATAATCTGAAATTATCTTTACAAGTGCGGCATCTGAAATCCTCAGGACCTTTTCCGAAAGCCCGTGTTCCTTGAGCTGTCTGGGGATCAGGTATTTCTTTGCAATGGCCTTTTTCTCTTCGCTGGTATAGCCGGATAGCTGGATCACCTCCAGTCGATCAAAAAGGGCGGAAGGAATAGTGTCAGATGCATTGGCAGTAAGGATAAACATTACTTTTGAAAGATCAAAGGGCAGATCCAGGTAATGATCAGTGAATGTATTGTTCTGCTCAGGGTCGAGGACCTCCAGAAGGGCGGCAGCCGGGTCCCCCCGAAAATCAGCCCCGATTTTGTCCACCTCATCCATCATGAACACAGGGTTGTTACTCCCGGCCCTTTTAAGTCCCTGGATAATTCTTCCCGGCAGGGCGCCGATATATGTCCTGCGGTGACCCCGAATCTCCGCCTCATCCCTGACACCACCCAGAGATATCCTGATAAACTTTTTCCCAATGGTTCGTGCTACAGAACGGCCCAGAGATGTCTTGCCAACCCCTGGTGGACCTATAAAGCACAGAATCGGCCCCTTTGCGGAAGGGTTAAGCTTCCTAACAGCGATGTATTCAATTATGCGCTCCTTAACCTTTTCCAGGTCATAGTGATCCTCATCCAGAATCTTCTGTGCCCTGCGCACGTCCAGTTTGTCTTTTGTACTCTTTGACCATGGGACTTCAACCAGCCAGTCGACATATGTCCTCACCATAGACGCCTCAGAGGCTTCGGGGTGCATTGACTCAAGCCTCTGGATTTGTTTAAGAGTTTCCTTCTCTGCCTCCTTGGGCATCTTGGCCTTGCGGACCTTTTTTTTCAGCTCTGCCAATTCTTCAGATTTTTCGTCGATTTCGCCTAGCTCACGTCTTATGGCCATCAATTGCTCCCGGAGAAAATATTCTCTCTGGGTCTTGGTCATTTCCCCCTTGGCCTCGGACTGAATTTTAGCCTGCACGGTGGAGACCTCAAGCTCCCTGGCAAGCAAGTTATTTACTTCCTCTAAACGCGCCAAGGGATCTGTCATTTCAAGCAAATGCTGTGCCTCAGCGGATTTCAAGTTAAGATTGGATCCAACGATATCCGCCAGCCTGCCTGGCTCCTCAACACCATTTAAAATGGCTCCCATCTCAGGAGTAAAGACACCTTTAAGATTAAACAGTCTTTCTGCCTGATCTCTTACATTTCGAATAAGGGCCTCTATCTCTACGGATATCTCGGCAGGCTCTTCTTCCTTGACAGTCTCTATACGGACTCTAAAGCAAGGTTTGTCCTGCAAGAATTCTTGAATAGTCCCTTTTACAAGGGCCTGACCAAGGACTTTGAGACGCCCGTCAGGAAGCTGAAGGGTCCTCATTATCATGGCCACAACGCCTGTCTTATATAATCCATCCTTGGATGGATTCTCTTCTGAGGCATCCTTCTGTGTAACCAGAAAAATCATCCTGTCAGAGGCCAGGGCCTCGTTTATTGCTGCCACAGAGGTTTCTCTCCCAATGAAAAGGGGAATAATCATTGAGGGAAAAACTATCACGTCCCTTACCGGCATCAGAGGAAGCACTTCAGGTATTTCTATAGGCTCCTGGTCATCATCTATATCAAGCAAATTTGTAATAGTATTTTCTATGTCCATTTTGACTTGGTTACTCCATTTTTATATATAAAATGACACGCAATAAAGTGATCCTTAGCAACTTCCGTCCAGAAAGGTCGTTCTGCGCTGCACTTGTCTGTAGCCAGACTGCACCGGGGGAAAAAGGCGCATCCCTTTTGATGTCTATCATTTTTATAATTATGTGTTAATCCATAATCCCTTTTTTTTGCCTCCACGCCCATCTTTGGATCCGGCACAGGAACAGCACTCAGAAGAAGCGATGTATAGGGGTGGTGGTGATTTAGTGATTTAGTGATTTGGTGATTTGGTGATTGCAGAAATGCATTTTTAGGCATCAATTCCATAAGCTGACCTTTGTACATAACAGCTACACGATGGCTTACAAACTGTATCACAGGAAGGTCATGTGAGATAAACAGAAAAGAGAGTTTATGTCTTTCCTGAAGGTCAAGAAGCAAATTTATGATCTGGGCCTGTATAGAGACATCAAGAGCAGATGTCGGCTCATCTGCAACTATCATCTTAGGAGTTGTGGCAAGGGCCCGGGCCAAACCGATACGCTGACGCTGGCCTCCACTGAACTCATGTGGATAGCGGCTCAGGATCTGTTCGTCCAGGCCGACTTCTTTCAGCAGTCTTGTCACCCGCTCTTTATAATGGTTTTTGTGACACAGCCTGTGTATTTTCAAAGGTTCACTCAGGATCTTAAAGATCGTCTTTTTGGGATTTAAGGAAGAAAAGGGGTCCTGGAAAACCATCTGTGCCTGCCGCCGAAAATTTTGCAGCCTTGTTTTATCAAAATCAGCAATGTCATATCCAGAAAAGAAAACCTGTCCGCTCGTAGGAGATTCAAGGCCCAAGGCTATTTTGGCCAGTGTGGATTTACCACAGCCGCTTTCTCCCACAAGTCCTAAGATCTCACCTTGCTTAACAGATAGATTAACCCTGTCCAAAGCCTTAATCCTGTATGAACCTGAGGCAAAAAAACTATGCCGTACGGAATAGTCCTTGCTGACGGCCTTGAACTCACAGATCGGATCTTTCATGATAGGGCTATTTATTAAAAAGCACTCCACCCATAAAGATATAATTCCTTAACTTTAGCGCACTTTAGGCACTTCAAACTTTAGGCACTCTTCTTCCCCCGGGATTATCTTTGGGGCTTCACTCCAAAGTCCTTCAAGGTCGTAAAAGTCCCTTATGGGTTCGTAAAACAGGTGTACGATAACGTCTCCATAGTCCATCAATATCCACTTGCCCTCATGTTCCCCTTCAATTCCCTTGCACTTGATCCCCTTCTTGCGAAGGTTCTTGCGCATCTTGCTTGCAATGCCCTGGACATGCCGGGTGGATCGTCCATGGGAGATTATAAAAAAATCAGCAAGGGAAGAAAGATCTCTCATGTCCAGGATTACAACCTGTTCCCCCTTGTTTTCCAGTAGTTCCGAAACTATTTGTTGAACGGGTTCCTCTAAGGATGCGACTTTGGATTCTTTATCCTCTAAAGATGGTGAGGGGTTGCCTGTCAACTCAGCATACAAGCTATTTTTTTCCATATATTTCCTGACTTCTTCAGGGACGAGAAAACGCACAGAAAGACCGGATCTTGCCCTGCGTCTTATATCAGTCCCTGATATGGCAAGGTGAGTTACTGAATAAAGGTAGATAGCACCCTTATCATGGGCAATAAAAATGTCATTTTCCTCTTGGATACGATGATCTGGAAACGCCCGGGATATGACCTGCTTCAACCCTGACGAGTCTTCATGACCACGTCTCATTATTACCAGGGAGCCATGGTCCGTGAGTCTGCCATAATCCTTCCATGTCTCAATATCGAGAAAAGCGTCACTTCCCAAAATAAAGAAGAACTCCGCCTTATCTTTATATCTTTCTCCAAGCTCCTTTAAGGTGTCGATGGAATAGGACGGTCCGGAACGTTCGTTTTCAATGGCTGTAGCCTTGAAATAGTCCATAGAAGCCACTGCCAACTCCACCATGGCAAGACGATGGGCAAAGGACGTAAGGGTTGGTGATCCCTTATGTGGCGGCAGGGCAGCAGGCATAAACCAGATTTCATCCAGTTCCAGGGCCTCTCTGATCTCCTCAGCCGACCTGAGATGGCCAAAATGGACAGGGTCCAGCGTGCCTCCTAGCAGACCTATGCGCACACTAGCTCCTTATCTGGCCATCACCAAAGGCTATGAATTTCGTGGTAGTGAGTTCCTCAAGCCCCATTGGGCCATAGGCATGTAGCTTGGATGTGCTGATTCCTATCTCTGCTCCAAGGCCTAACTCTCCACCGTCATTAAAGCGGGTTGATGCATTGACGATAACCAGAGATGCATCCACCTCTGACAGAAACCTCCTCGCCCTTGCGTAATCCCTTGTGACTATGGCATCAGTGTGATTCGAACCATAACGGGCAATATAGTCCATGGCCTCATCCATGCTATCAACCACCTTTACAGCAAGGACCAGATCCAAAAACTCCTTTCCCCAGTCCTCATCAGTAGCTGTTTTGGCAAAAGGTACCAATCCGCAGGTGCGCTCACACCCCCGGAGTTCTGCACCGGCATCCTTGAATGACTCAGCCATTAAGGGCAAAAACTCATCTGCAATATCTCTGTGCACAAGCATACCTTCCATGGCATTACAGACCCCTGGCCTATGCACCTTGGAATTAAAACAGACCTCTTTGGCCATATTCAGATCGGCCCACTTGTCAACATATACATGACACACGCCCTTGTAGTGCTTCAACACAGGAATGCGGGAATGTTCCGCCACAAAACGGATAAGGCCTTCACCTCCCCTTGGGATTATGACATCTATTTCCTCTTCCCTCTTCAGAAGCTCTGTGACTGCCGCCCTGTCAGTGGTTGAGACTACCTGCACCGCCTCCCCGGGTACTGAAAACTCTTTCAACACATCCTGTAGTATGGAGGCCAGGGCCAGGTTGGAATAAAGGGCGTCCGATCCGCCCCTAAGTATTATGGCGTTTCCTGCCTTGAGACACAGGCCCGCTGCATCTATGGTGACATTCGGCCTGGACTCGTAAATCATTCCGATTACACCCAGTGGTATTCGAACCCTGCCCACTGTGAGGCCGTTGGGTCTCTTCCACATCTTTGGAATCTCGCCCACAGGATCCGGAAGGGCCACCACGTCCCGAAGTCCGTCAGCCATGGAATCAATAACCTTATCCGACAATCTCAGCCGATCCATAAAGGCAGAAGTAACACCTTTATCTTTTGCCTTTATGAGATCTTTTTCATTCTCCTCCTGCAGCTTTTCCCTGGCCTCTATTATTCGTTCCGCAGTCCTCAGCAGAACGTCATTTTTTACAGTAGTCGAGAGCTTTGCTACTTCCCTGGCTGCTTTTTTCGCCTCTATCGCCATTTTTGCTATTAAACTTTGTATTTCGCTCATAATAAAATCACCATATTATCCCTGTGTATAACCTCACTCGTTCCTTGATGACCAATTATGTCATATATTTCACCTGTCTGGCAACCACAAATCTTACGAATGTCCCGGGAATTATAGTTACTGAGCCCAACAGCGATCTCTTTCCCCAAGCCGTCACAACACACCACACAGGCCCCGGCCTCAAAATCGTCCTGAACTCCTCTAATTCCGACAGGCAAAAGGCTCTTACCATTATCCACCATTGCCTTGACTGCTCCCTCGTCGATTTCAAGGATTCCTTTTCGATCAAGTGTAAACACGATCCAGGGCTTTCGCCCGTGTATCCTTCTCTTACTGGCGCAAAACAGCGTACCCAGGTCTTCTCCTGCAAATAGCCGCATCAGTATCCGGTCAGTCCTTCCTTTAGCAACCACCATGGGGACACCGCAAGCAGTCACCATTTGGGCCGCCTCCAATTTAGACTTCATACCTCCCCGGCCGGCCCTTCCCAGGTAATCACTGGCAAGATCAGTTATTGATTTATCTACCTTAGAGACCTCTGGAATACGCCGTGCATCTGCCTTCTCTTTTGGATCTCTGTCATAAAGTCCATCCACATCGCTCAGGCATATAAGGACTTCTGCCTCCACCAAATTCACAATCAGCACGGCCAGGGCATCATTGTCAGTAAACTGAAGCTCCTCTGTGGCCACTGTATCATTTTCATTTATAATCGGGATAATGCCCCATTGTAACAAGGTCCTTAAGGTATTTTTTGCATTAAGATAGCGATACCTTGAAACCAGTCCTTCCCTGGTGAGCAAAATCTGTGCTACGTGAATGCTGTGATTTCTAAAGGCATCCTCATAGGCCTGAATAAGACGCCCCTGCCCGACCGCGGCCATAGCCTGTTTCTCAGGAACAGTTTTAGGTGCCTGAATCTCAAGCATTTTTCCCATGCCGGCAGCTATGGCCCCGGAGGAGACAATGGTAACCTCCCGATCCTCTTTGCGGAGTGAGGCAACCTGGGTGCAAAGGCTGGCTATTACTTGATCATCAAGGCCATTTTCGTCAGTGAGGACAGCGCTTCCCACCTTGATTACAACCCTGCGTACGGATTGTAAAAATTTACGGCCCTGTACCTGAGACCTGATTTCCATTTATTAAATTGTTCTCCAGTGTCGAAACTGGAAATTTGAAATCAGGTAATGCATCTATAACTTTGTATTTTTTCCCAATTTCAAGTTTCAAATTTCACTGCCAAAATACAAGATCAACAAAGT